>CAKRWX010000220.1 GCA_934418055.1 uncultured Lachnospiraceae bacterium | reverse complement strand
GTGTAAAACAGGAGCTGGCAGAGTATGAGCTGGTGCCAGAGGATTGGGGCGGCAGTACCATTTTCGTTCCGGTATCTGCACATACTCATGAGGGTATTCCGGAGCTGTTGGAGATGATCATCCTGACAGCTGAGGTAAAGGAGCTGAAAGCCAATCCAAACCGTAACGCAAGAGGACTGGTGATCGAGGCAGAGCTGGATAAGGGCAAAGGTCCGGTCGCAACTGTTCTGGTTCAGAAGGGTACTCTCCGCGTAGGTGACAACATCGCTGTTGGCGCATGCTACGGTAAAGTACGTGCCATGATGGATGATAAGGGACGCCGCGTGAAAGAGGCAACTCCATCGACGCCAGTTGAGATCCTGGGCTTAAACGGTGTACCGAATGCTGGCGAGGTATTCGTAGTGACCGAGAACGAGAAAGAGGCAAGAAGCTTCGCAGATACCTTTATTTCTGAGAGCAAGAACAAGCTGCTGGAAGAGACCAAGGCAAAATTATCCCTGGATGATCTGTTTACCCAGATCAAGGCTGGTAATGTAAAAGAACTTCCGATCATCGTAAAAGCCGATGTTCAGGGTTCTGTAGAGGCAGTAAAGCAGAGCCTGACCAAGCTGTCCAATGAAGAGGTTATGGTCAAAGTAATCCATGGCGGTGTTGGTGCCATCAACGAGTCTGATGTTTCCTTAGCATCCGCATCCAATGCCATCATCATCGGATTTAACGTAAGACCAGACGCAACTGCAAAATCCATTGCAGAGCGTGAAAAAGTAGACATCAGACTGTATCGCGTCATTTACCAGGCAATCGAGGACGTAGAGGCGGCTATGAAGGGTATGCTGGATCCTGTATTCGAGGAGAAAGTTATCGGCCACGCGATCGTTCGTCAGTTATTCAAGGCTTCCGGCGTTGGAACCATCGCAGGTTCTTATGTCATGGATGGTAAGTTCCAGAGAGGCTGTTCTGTCCGCATTACCCGTGAGGGCGAGCAGATCTTCGAGGGCGCTTTAGCATCCCTGAAACGTTTCAAGGACGATGTGAAGGAAGTAGCAACCGGATACGAGTGCGGCCTTGTATTTGAGAAATTCAACGATGTCCAGGTAGACGATATGGTTGAGGCATATATGATGGTAGAGGTTCCTAGATAGGAATCTCTTACCAGAAAGGAATTTTATGCGTAAAAATAGTATTAAAAATACAAGAATCAATGCGGAGGTCCAGAGAGAGTTAAGCGAGATCATCCGTACCGAAGTAAAAGATCCACGTCTGGCAGCTGCCATGGTAAGCGTGGTTTCCGTAGAGGTAACTCCGGACTTAAAGTACTGCAAAGCATACATCAGTGTTCTGGGCAGCGATGAGGCTGCGAAGGCAGTGGTAGAGGGCTTACACAGCGCAGTAGGCTATATCCGGAAAGAACTGGCAAGAAGAGTGAATTTACGGAATACACCAGAGATCAAGTTTATTCTGGATCAGTCCATCGAGTATGGCGTGAATATGTCCAGACTGATCGATGATGTGACAAAAGATTTAAAAGACGACGAAGAAGAGTAATGGTAATTATCTGGCCAGCCTGTGGGATTTTCATGGGCTGGCTATATGAACATACGGGATAATTACGAGACAGAATAAAAAAGGAGGCGGCTTATGACAAAACTGGAAACGATGATAGACCAGGCCGGAAGCATCGTGATCTTAGGACACGTGAATCCGGATGGAGACTGTGTTGGCTCCTGCCTGGCCGTCTATAACTATATTAAAGAATGGGACAGTTTCAAGACGGTTACTGTACGTCTGGAGCGCGCTCCTTCAAAATTCAGCTATCTGTCCGGCTTTGATGCCATTGAGACAGAGGCAGGAGAAGAAACTTATGATCTGTGCATCTGCTTAGACAGCAGCGATGAGGAGCGGTTAGGCGATTTTAAAACCTGCTTTGATCATTCGGCCAAGACCATCTGCATTGACCATCACATTACCAACCGCGGCTATGCCCAGGAAAATGTAATCGAGGGCCATGCAAGCTCTGCCTGCGAGGTGTTGTACGGACAGCTGGATGAAAACAAGATCAGCAAACATGTGGCGGAATGTATTTATACAGGAATTATCCACGATACAGGAGTGCTGAAATACAGCAACACGTCCAGAAAGACCATGGAAATTGCTGGAAAAATGATGGAAAAAGGCATTGATTTCGGCGGCATCATTGACGGCAGTTTTTATAAGAAGACATACATGCAGTCCCAGATTCTGGGAAGAGCGCTGCTGGAGAGCATCACATTTCTGGATGGCAGATGCATTTTCAGCGTGGTCCGGAAGAAAGATATGGATTTCTATGGCGTAGATAAGAGCGATCTGGACGGCATCGTCGATCAGCTGCGGGTGATTGATGGAATTGAATGTGCTATTTTCTTATATGAAACAGGCGTTCATCAGTTTAAGGTCAGTCTCCGCTCCAATTCCATCGTGGACGTCAGCAAGATCGCTGCTTACTTTGGCGGCGGCGGGCATATCCGCGCAGCTGGCTGCACCATGTCTGGAAGTGTCCACGATGTGGTAAATAACCTGTCTGCCCATATTGCGGAACAGTTAGAGCAGGAGAAGGCCAATGCTTGATGGCGTATTAAACATTTATAAAGAAAAAGGATATACCTCCCATGATGTAGTAGCGAAAATGAGAGGCATCTTAAGACAGAAAAAGATCGGTCATACAGGAACCCTGGATCCGGACGCAGAGGGAGTTCTTCCTGTCTGTCTGGGTCAGGGAACCAGACTGTGTGATATGTTGACAGATCACAGCAAGGTGTATCGGGCAGTGCTGCTTTTGGGCATTGATACCGACACCCAGGACATCAGCGGCCAGATCCTGGAGAGACGGCCGGTGGAAGAGAATCCAGAGCAGGTGCTGGAAGTGATCAAAAGCTTTGTTGGCCCTTATGATCAGATCCCGCCGATGTATTCCGCTCTGAAGGTAGATGGAAAACGACTGTACGAGCTGGCAAGAGCCGGGAAAACGGTGGAACGTCAGGCAAGACCAGTGGTGATTCATGATATTACCGTGGAATCCATCGAACTGCCAAGAGTGACCATGACCGTATCCTGTTCCAAAGGCACCTATATCCGCACCCTGTGCCATGATATCGGTGAAAAACTGGGCTGTGGCGGCTGTATGGAAGCACTGATGCGTACCAGAGTGGGAAGATTTGAGTTGAAAGACAGTATTTCCTTAAGCGAACTGGAGAAAATAAGGGACGAGGGACGTCTTGAGGAGTATCTGGTTTCCGTTGAGGAGATGTTTCTGGATCAGCCGAAGGCCAATGCGCTTCCTGAGGCGGACAGTCTGGTACATAACGGGAATCCTGTAAAGCCGGAGCTTGTGAGCGTAGAATGGGATCAGGAGATGGCCAATGGGGCCGATGAGTCTGGTTCCAAGACTGGCGTAGAATCAGAAACGACTATGGCATCAGCAGCTGGCCAGAAGACGTATGTCGATCAGCAGCTGTTTCGGATGTACGACAGCAAAGATCAGTTCCTGGGCGTGTACCGTTATGAAAAAGACCGGAAATGGCTGAAGCCATGGAAGATGTTCCTGGGAGGAAATTAGCATGAAATGTTTCATTGGAACCATGGATTTCCAGATCCAGGAACCGACAATCGTTACGTTGGGCAAATTTGACGGCCGCCACAAAGGCCATCAGAAGCTGCTGGGACGTATGCTGGAATTGAAAAAAGAGCATGGCTGGAAGACAGCGGTATTTACTTTTGACACGGCACCTGCGACCAAGATTCAGGGCAAGCCTCAGAAGGTGATCACCACCAACCAGGAGCGCCGCAACAACATGGAAAAGATGGGCATCGATTATCTGGTGGAATGCCCGTTCAGCAAAGAAGTGATCCATCTTCCAGCAGAGGTATTTTTAACCGAGATCCTGCTTGGAAAAATGAATGCCAAAGCCATCGTGGTCGGTACAGACTGTGGATTTGGCTACCAGAGAAGCGGAAACGCGGAACTGTTAAAGAAACTTCAGCCGGTTTACGGCTATGAATTGGACATCATCGTTAAAGCCCAGGATGACCACCGGGACATCAGCAGTACTTACGTGAAGGAAGAATTGGATCTGGGAAATATCGAAAAAGCCAATGAACTGCTGGGTGAACCTTATTCCATTCATGGAACCGTGGTTCACGGTAATCACTTAGGCGGCCCGGTTCTGGGATTCCCGACAGTGAATATCATTCCGCCGGAGGAGAAATATCTCCCGCCATTTGGTGTTTATGTTTCCCGTGTGCTGATGGATGGCCGTTATTACGGCGGGATCACCAACATTGGCAGAAAACCGACCGTAGGCGGAGAGAGTCCTATCGGGGTAGAGACTTTTCTCTATGACGCGGAAGGTGATTTCTATGGAAAAAATATCGAAGTCCAGCTGTTAGATTTTGAACGCCCGGAGCAGAAATTCCCATCTCTGGACGAACTGAAAAAACAGATCGATTCCGATCGAAAATATGGACTTTCCTATCTTGACAAACATCATGTCTTATGATAGACTGTTCCAGTATGAGTTGACGCCGGAGCTCAGTTTCTGGAAACTCCAACCAGATACCTGGTTCACGGTAAGAATATTTATTTTATTAAGGAGGAAATCATCATGATTTCAAAGGAAAAGAAAGCAGCTATTA
>CAKRWX010000219.1 GCA_934418055.1 uncultured Lachnospiraceae bacterium | reverse complement strand
CCTATGGTGAATATCTGCAATTAATTCAATGATTTGGCTTCTGCTCAGCTCATTCGATTTACTTTCAAGCAACGACACCTTATCATTGAACTTTATCAGTTCCGGCATAACATCCCGCCAATCCACTGTCTCAAATTTCGCACCTAAAACAAGGACATTGTCTTTTCTTGTTGATCCTCCATATTCCGGATTTGGACAACAGGAAAATAATTTTTTATTCAAGGTTGACAACTGATAAATATCAATTTTTCCGTCACATGCCGTTTCAAAGATAAAATCGTACATCACAGAATGTCCTGCCACATTGCAAAAGCCATCATAAGACTCTGTGCAGTACTCACTTATCTGGCGGTTCTCTTGCAGATCCTCAATTATCTCAGATGCTGCATCATAAGTAGTTTTGACGCCTTCAAGACGGGCATCATTATAAACATACTTACTCTTAAACAGTCGCCTTGCAAACTCAAGACTATTCGTTGGTGAAATATCTTCCCAGGCATCAAACACACCTTCATATAGTTTTGTATATGAAAAGCCCAGTTCCCTCTGCCGTTTTTCTGGCTTATATTTACCCAATTCCTTGCTTGAATAATAAGCTATCAAATATGGAAATAAATTTCGGATTCGATAATAACAGGCTCTAAAACTTGTACCAAAATAATCTGCTATCTTGAGAACATCATCAAAGGTCAATTCACCATCACCAGGATGGAGGCTATCTATCTGAACGCGTAATTCATCCTCTGACATAAGAAAAGACGCAGCAAAAGACTCCGCATATTTCTCTTTGTATTCATTTGATGAAATAGCACACATAAATGTTGACTGTGTATCTGCATCTTTAAGAAAATGGCACAACTCATGCGCTGCTGAAAATCTCTGTCGGGTAATCGGTCTTTTTGCATTAATTGCCACCAAATCTATCGGCATATCCGCTGTGGATGGCATAAACAGACCTTCCATTTTATCAAAATTTCTAAATACAAAACGAATACCCAGGTCTGTTAAAACCTGAAAAGGATTAATCGGAAACACCTTTTCATGCTCTTTAAAGTACTTTTCTGAAAAGTACCTTGCCAGTCCCTGGGCATCATTTCGGTATTGATTCAGTATTTCTTTATCCAGCATTAAACTCCCCCTTAAAGACCTGCCATAGACTTCTTGAAGGCAATCAAATTCAGGATTTCCTGCTGATCATTCTCATTTAACTCTTCAAATCCACGGGCAAATACAACCTGTTTGGATTCGAGAGATTCCTGATTGAGAAGGTAATCCGCTGAAACATGATAAAGCTGGCAGAATTTTTGAATTTCATCCGATGTAATTTTCCGGTTTCCAAGCTCAATTTGAGTAATAGCTGAGCGACCAATTCCCAGACAATTTGCCACATATTCCTGTGAAAAGCCTAAACGCTGTCTTGCATCCTTCAATTTTTCAGATATGTTTTTCATTGTTTTTACCTCCTTCCGTATTAGAATAGCTTTGTTTGATAGAAAAGTCAACACTTCTGTTCGATTTTCCAACATTTTTCATTTTAATATGACTTTAAAATATGAAACTCGATCTCCATGTGTAACTACGCTGACTGCTTCTTCTGTTCCTCTGATACCTCAGACAGACGTGTTGTCATGATCCGGTACAGTTCTGTGTTGGTCGGGAACCGATCCACGAACGGAAGAATCACATTTCCATAAAATAAAAGCCCTTCACCTTCTCCCGAATGTGTGACATACGAAAGCTGATGAGGGCTGATATTCAACTGTTTTGCAAGGATCTGCCGGTCACCTACTGCCTGATTCAGCATATAGATGAAATCAGAATTCTCAAAGATATTTTCGACTTCCTTGGAAGCAAGCAGATCCTTAACATTCTGAGTGATGCCTGTCGGAATTCCTCCCCATTTTCTAAAACGCTTCCAGATCTCAACGGTATACGCAGCCGTCTGTTCCTCCCGGAGAAGAAGATGCATCTCATCCATGTAAGAAAACCAAATTTGCATCCATTGACAACCCTTTTTCTTCCCTACACCATATGCCACACATCCGGGTGGTAACTGTTATCGTATCGCCTGACTTAGCTTCTTCAAGCTGTGGCTTGATAACATCCCAGCCTTCCTTACTGCTGTCGTCAGCCTTGATCTTAGCGATTGGCATACCATTCTTCAAAGCTGTCGATCATCACCCTCATGGTGTTGCCGACAAGAATGGTTTTGAAGTAATTCTTCTTAATGAGCCAGTATGACTCCGTTTTACCAAGACCGAGCATCCTGCCCATTTCCGGAACAGACATACTCGTGCGTTTTCTCATTTCCGCCATCGTACAACCTCCTATGTAAAAAATGTAGCCATGTGTTTCTTGTCATGGCTACATTTTATCGAACTCTCAATATGTTTTGAAGTTTGTCGCCGGGTTGTACGACACCCTTGACAAATTTTACATTTGATGATCCAACCACTCATCAAAACTCTTTTTGGAGATTCTGATACTGCCACCGATGCGGACGCTATGGAAAACTTTCTTTTTCACAAGGTTGTATGCGCTGGTTCTGCTGATGCCCAGAATATCCTGAATCTCATCAACCGTATAGGTTCTCTTATCAAACTGAACTGCGTTAGCAGCCATCGCTTCTTCGGTGCGCTGATTCATGGCAGCGATTCTTTCTTCAAACATTTATGTTCACTCCTTCGTTCTCTTTGCTTTATGTTTTGCGGAACGCTTTTTCAGCTGTTCCATTGCCAGGCTGACGGATAAGGCTTTCTCAATCGCTACCATTTCACGGGGCGTTACCTTACCTAAGTAATTATCAATCCTGCTTTTATCAATGGTACGAATCTGTTCCAGCTGAACAACGGACGCTTCTTTGAATGCAGGATTGTCGTAAATAACAAAGTGCGTCGGCATATTCGCTTTCTTATGGATTCTGGTGGTGACCGTTGCCACAATCAATGTGGGAGCGTGTTTATTACCGGTATCGTTCTGAATAACGATAACCGGACGGATGCCGCCTTGTTCTGACCCAACTACCGGGTCCAGATTGGCGCAATAAATATCACCACGGCAATATACCCAATTTTCTTTCATCATGTGCCATGACCTCCTTTCGTTGGGTATGTAATAACTGATTGCCCGAAAGGAATCAGGCAGTCAGTCCAAAAGTCTATGTGTCCCATATTTGCCACGCACCCCTGGGAAAGAGGGCTTACGCCCTCAGGGAATCACCGAACGACTGATTGCGAATCAGTTCCATAGGAATCTAACCTCTGCCGGGTTCTCCGCCAGCTCCGTAGAGAAGTATCTTTAATCCTGTTGCTTTCATGGCCGTATTGGGAGCAACCCAATATTTACAAGCCAGTATTGATCGCTGGCATCGGGAGAGAGACAACTGCTTAATTTATAGAAGAAAGTCGTTCTGTTTCTCTGTCCGATACGTCACGGCGTACCGCTGATGTGGCTGATGCTCTTGCACCGGCAACAGGAACGTATTCGATGACTGTGTATTCAGTTTTCAAGGATCAAGCAGCCGATTTTCTTTGGCTGTATCTAAATTGTACCTGTTCCTCATGCCAGTTTTTATTGCCTCGTAGGTATAGTTTTGAGGTTATTCACGACCTAAAAATATGTAATCAAGGGTTGTTTCAAAGCGCACAACCAATTCGATTGCCAAATCAATAGAGATACCTCTGTTGCCGGTTTCAATTCGTGCAATGGTGTTTGCGGCAACACCTAACTGCTCCGCAAGCTGTTCCTGTGTAAGCCCATGTTCCTTTCTCAAGGCTTTAATTCTTTTTCCGCTTTCAACCAAGTCGTAATACATTTTCGTTCCTCCGTGTTTTTGAATTTGTGAAGTTGCAAAATCAAAAACAGCGGGAGGCGATCGTGCCCGATTCTCAATACCCTTTGCCATCTGCCTGTCCTCCTTGCAGGCATAAAAAAAGAGCCGGAGTAAATTACTCCAAGCTCTCGTTCATGCCTTTGTGTTAAAATGAAGGAAGATAGGCAGGTATAAAAAAAGCCCCTTACCCATTACAGGCACGAGGCGTAACTCTCTCTATTCAATTTTATGCCGCTATCTCCCAGCATAGCCATTTTAACACTGGACAAGTCGGACTTTCAGTAGGGAAACCGTCGTATTTTCATCGGATTTTAGTCGGACTAAAATCCTGTCTTAGCACTCACAATAACACAAGGCTTCTTCCTCCCTGGCACTTTCCAGGAAATCTTTCAATTTAGGAATGGCTGTTCCCCAAAGTGACAGACCAAATAACAGTATCGCTTCTTTCTTTCGGTCATAGTAGGTGCTGCGTTCCATATTCAAAACCTCCAGCATTTCTGATTCCCTGTACTTGAAGCGGTTGAGATATGCCTTTGAGATAATCTCACAGTACAGAGCGCCTTTATCCGGATATTCTCTGATTTTCAACATAGCCATATCTACCAGTTCAATGATCCACTTTGTCTCGAATAAGCTGCGAATGCGTTCTTCAAATCGTTCTCTCGCTTCATCCGGAGCAAAGTTCTCCAGATAAATCAATGCACCATCTAAGCTGTCACCGTAAGTACAAATAAGGGTATCACATACATCATTCGCACGATCAATGGTAGACCAGCACACCTCTCGATATATGGATAAAATCAGCTTTGCTCTTTCATACAGAACCTTCTCGTCAATGTTCT
>CAKRWX010000218.1 GCA_934418055.1 uncultured Lachnospiraceae bacterium | reverse complement strand
AAGGATGGTAACAAGTATGAGTGAGGAAAGAAAGCTTCAATTTCACGGCGGAATCGGCATGTCCCTGATTCCAGTAGCAATTTATGTATTTTTCTGCATGGTGCTTTTCATCGGTTTTAAGGCATTTAACATGGAAGCACTGGCAGTCGGCGGCTTTTTGGCCCTTTTGATCGGCGGTATCTTCTGCACCAGCTACAGCGAATTCTGGGAAAGTGCCATCAGGGGCATTTCTTCCATCACATCCGTTTCTGTTGTGGTGATCCTGTTGCTGGTTGGTATGTTCAGTGCTTTAATTAAGCTGTGCGGCCTGTCCGGCGGCTTTGTATGGATCGCAAATGCAGTAGGCATGAAGGGCGGCATCTTCGTAGCCTTCACCTTCCTTGCTGCCTGCATCGTTTCCACTGCAACCGGATCTTCCATCGGGACCATGTTTATTGCATTCCCGATCTTCTATCCGGCGGGTATTATGTTAGGAGCCAATGAAATGATGATGGCTGGTTCCATCGTATCCGGTGCCATCTTCGGCGATAACTTAGCACCGATCTCCGATACCACCATCGCTTCCGCTTCTACCCAGCAGTTTAAAAATGGCAAACCAGCCGACATCGGCGGCGTGGTCTCCAGCCGTATCAAATATTCCGCAGTAGCCGGTCTGATCACCATCGTGATCTTCGCCATCTTCGGCGGCATCGGCGGCACTTACCAGGGCGGTTCCATTGACGCAGCAGCAAATCCGGTTTCTTTAGTCATGTTAGTTCCGGTTGTTCTGATGTTAACTGTTTCCACCAAAACCCGCAACATCTATCAGGGTATTCTGGTTGGCCTGGTAACCGGAACCATCGTCGGTCTGATCGCAGGACTGTTCACTCCGGCACAGGTATTTTCCAATGACGCGGCCAACAACGCGGCTGTTGGCTTCTTAGTTGACGGTATCAACAACATCTTACCAACCTGCGCATTAGTCATCTCCGTATTTGGCATCATGGGTATTTTAAGTGACGCCGGTATGCTGAACCTGATCGCAGAAAAGATCTTAAACAGCAAGATGGCTGGCACCGCAAAAGGCGCAGAGCTGGTATGTATGATGGGCATCGCTTTCACCACGATTTTGCTGGGCGGCGTTACCAGCGCTTCCATCTTAACCTTCGGACCGATCTTAAATAAAATCGGTGCCGCGAGAAATATCCATCCATACCGCAGAGCCAACCTGTTGGACGGTACTGCCAACAGCCTTCCGGCCATCATCCCATTTATGAGCGTGTTCGTGTTCATCGGGTCTGCGCTGACCGGGCTTTCCCCTGTGGTTGTGGCCGGCGGAACCATCTATGGATTTGTCCTGTTCTTTGTATTCTTAGGAGCAGTTCTGACTGGATGGGGATGTCAGAAAGAAGAGAAAGAAAAATAATGATTCAGCAAATCTTATTCTGACCGGCAAAGCATCGGCAGACACGCGCTGAAACGTTATGAATCATGAAAGGTTTACATAATATGAACGATACATTTACATTATATGATTTAAAAGTGGAGGTGGTCGCTTCTGACCGCCCCATGGTATGCAGCCACAAGGTTGGCGATTATTTCCTGGTGCAGGGGGAGAATCTGGTGTTCCAAAAGGACACCTCTTTTTCCATGTATTCCTTAAGCGCTCTGCTCCCGCTGCTTCCGGCTAAACAGCGACCACTGGATCCCAATGACTGGATGCTTTCCGACACAGAGATCGCCTGCCCCGATCCCAATTGCGGAGCACGGTTTAAAATCACAAGGATCGGAAAACGGATCCAGAGTCATGGGCAGTGTACGGTAGTGCCGTTATGGAAGCCGGACGATCAGAAGCAGCAACAATAACAAAAGCCAGACGGATGCTGTCATGCAGACACACAGGAATCCCCTTACTGGCCATTCCAAAAGATTACAATCAAAAATAAGTATCAATAAAGGAGAAATAACCATGCAGAAAAAATGTCAATTTAAAAATGGATATACCTTCAATCGTGTCATCAATGGCTGCTGGCAGCTGTCCGCAGAGCACTGCCTTCAAGGACACCTAGACTATGATGACGCCATTCACGCCTTCCATGAACTGGTAGAACAGGGCTTCACCACCTTCGACTGCGCCGATATTTACACCGGAGCCGAGGAGCTGTTAGGCCGCTTTGTCATGGAATTAAAGGGAAGCGGACATTACCGGGAAGAGGATATCCAGATCCACACCAAATTTGTTCCGGATAAAGATGTGCTTCCGGTCATCAACATGGAATATACCGAGGGAATCGTGGACCGTTCCTTAAAGAGAATGCATCGTGAGGCCCTGGATCTGGTTCAGTTCCATTGGTGGGATTTTGATGTTCCTGGCATGATGGAGACCGCATTTGACTTAGTAAAGCTCCAGAAAAAAGGAAAGATCCGCAACATCGGTATGTGCAACATGGACACTAACGCTTTGAAGCAGATGGTAGACGCAGGAATCCCCGTTGTATCCAACCAGGCACAGTACTCCGTCTTTGACCGCCGCCCGGAGCGCACCTTACTTGACTACAGCGCAGAACACGGCATCTACACCTTCGCTTACGGCACACTGGCAGGCGGATTCCTGGCTGAGCGCTACATGGGCAAAGAATATGAGGCTCCTGAGACCCGTTCCCAGGTAAAATACATGCAGATCATCGAGGACTCTTTAGGATGGGATGGTATGCAGAAATTACTTCCAGTCCTGAAAGCCATCGCAGACAACCACGGTGTCACCATCGCCAACGTAGCAACCCAGTACATCTTAAACCAGAAGAGCGTCGGCGCTGTCATGGTCGGCACCAGAAACTCCAGACATGTAAAGTCCAATCTCCAGACTCTGGAATTTGACTTAACTGATGAGGAAATGAAGATGATCCGTGATTTCGTAGACCAGTACCCGACTCCAGAAGGCGAGTGCTATGAACTGGAACGCACTTCTCCAAGATACAAAGGAATTATTTTAACTGACAGAAATAACGTAGAAAACTAGAAAATCGTAAATTTTTACTCTTATTAAGAAGATCTGCGGGCCTTCGCGGCCCGCCATGATACACCGGCTTACTGCTATTTTGTAAGCCGGTGTATCCATTTGTAGCTTCGGAACCGTAAAAATACCGGGATCCCTTTAAAAAACTGATCCGACTGAACCGCCAGAACCACCATTTCCACAGGCAGTTTCCACACAAAGGCAGCACAGAATGACAGCGGCATCACGATGCACCAGATGGACACCAGGTTCACACACATGCTGAATTTCGTATCGCCGGAGCTCTGGATAATGCCACTGGAAACCGGCATCTGGTAAGACATCCCCACCATAACACAGCTCATGATGATGATCAGGTGGTCTGCCAGCACCATGGCTTCGTCCGACAGGTTGTACATGGACAGCAGCGGATGTCTTAAAAGGAACAGCAGCAATCCCAGCACCGCACCCGTGGTCACATCGATCACCGACAAAGTCCGGGCATCGGAACGAATCCTCTCTTCATTTCCAACGCCGATGGATTTGCCGATAATGACCGCTGACGATGAGGACAGAGCGATCACGATCACCTTCAGATACTGGAAAAAGGTTGTAGCCACAGAATTAGCCGCAATGGCATCGGCGGATAAATGTCCCAGGATCGCCGTCTGCATCGGCACCGAAATGGACCAGACCACCGAGGATAATAAGATCGGCGCCGCCACACAGGCATAGTGCCACACCGTCTCCCGGTCCGGAAGAATTCCACGGATTCCACCGTCAAACAACCGCAGCTTCTCGTCCTTCTTCACCAGATACCAAACCACGATCAACAGTTCCAGAATACGGGAGGTCAGCGTCCCCACTGCCGCACCCCGGACGCCCATTTCCGGAAATCCGAAATGTCCGAAGATCAGGGTATAGTTGATGATGCCGTTGGTGATCAGGGAAACAACAGAAATGGCAAAAGAGATCTTCACCGTTTCCACGCTCCGTAATGCGCAGATCAGCAGATTGCTGACCATAAACAGGACAAAGGTCCATTTTAATAAGCCCAGATAAGCGCACCCCTGTTCGATGATCTCCGGTGCCGTGGTGAACAGCCCCAGTATCCGCTCTGGGATCATGCTGCACAGTACAAGGATCACAAAAGCCACGATCAGACTGAAGGACATCGCCACGCCCACATAATGACGGATCGGTTCTGTCTGACGCTTGCCCCAGTACTGGGACGCAATCGCCACGAAAGCATTACCAATAGCCAGAGCCGTCTGATTTACCAGGAAAAAGATCTGGTTTACGGTCGCCGCACCGGAAAGGGCGCTCTGGCTATAACTTCCCAACATGATATTGTCCAGCATATTGACACTGTACGCCACCAGGTTCTGCAGGGCGATCACGATAAATAGGCTGAATAAGGTTTTATAGAACTGCTTGTCTTTGGTAAAAAATGAATCCATGAAAAGTTCTCCTTCTAACCATTTCTATTTTTAATTCCGGTCCTGATACTCCGACGGAGACACTCCCAGAAATTTCTTAAACTGGGCGCTGAAATAGGCCGTATCCGAATATCCCACCTGATCCGCTACCTCGTACACCTTCACCCGACAGTCCGAAAGCAGTTTCATCGCCACCTTCATGCGGTACAGCGTCAGGTAATTCGTAAAAGTATAATCTGTCTCTTTCTTAAACACACGGCTTAG
>CAKRWX010000217.1 GCA_934418055.1 uncultured Lachnospiraceae bacterium | reverse complement strand
ATACTTGGAATCAAGCAATATGGGGCTGAAAAACCAGTAACGATAAACACGGGAGAGAAACCTCCTCGCGAAGACGAGCTGACAAGTGTTGTGGAATGGAACCATAGACATGGCAGGAATTTTATTATTTTGGGTTGTATGTTTTGGGTCACATTATCAGTTTTTGTGTATTTTATTGAAAAGTTGGACAGCGTTGCCTTTCAGATGGTTATTCTTATAATCGTGTTATTTACCGAGATCGCATGGGTTGAGTTTGAACATCGTGTGATGAAGAAGAAAATGATAAAAAATAGTTATAGTAAGTAAATCGATCCCCTTCAGGCTATCATGATATCAAATAAAGCCTGAAGGGGATTTTTGTAGCAAAACGCACAACAAACCGGCTGAAAATTGGTAAAATTTACAACAATTTCTATATTGATATTTTTTTAACGAATTGATACAATACAGTCATAACAATGTTAAAAAAATATCAATGAAAGCATCTATAAACGATACCACTTTTCAGGAGGTCAAGCATGACAAAGAATGCACAGGTAACCGTACCAGAGATCATCGACAGTGTAGAAGCGCTGACAGCGAAGATGGCTGCAATGCGCGAGGCTCAGAAAGTATTTGCAACCTATACCCAGGAGCAGGTAGATAAAATTTTCTACGAGGCAGCGAAAGCAGCAAACCAGCAGAGAATCCCGTTAGCAAAGATGGCAGTTGCTGAGACTGGCATGGGTGTTGTAGAGGATAAGGTTATCAAAAACAACTACGCAGCAGAGTACATTTACAACGCATATAAGAACACCAAGACCTGTGGTGTGATCGAGGAAGATAAGGCATATGGAATCAAGAAGATCGCAGAGCCGATCGGTCTGATCGCAGCAGTAATTCCGACTACTAACCCGACTTCTACAGCGATCTTTAAAACCCTGATCGCACTGAAGACCAGAAACGCCATCATCATTTCCCCACATCCACGTGCAAAACAGAGCACCATCGCAGCAGCAAAGATCGTTCTGGACGCAGCAGTAAAGGCTGGCGCACCGGAAAATATCATCGGCTGGATCGATGTTCCATCTCTGGATCTGACTCAGGAAGTCATGAAGAATTCCGATACTATCCTGGCAACCGGCGGTCCTGGCATGGTACACGCAGCTTACTCCTCCGGTAAACCGGCACTGGGCGTAGGCGCAGGCAACACCCCGGTTATCATTGATGATACCGCAGATATCAAGATGGCAGTCAGCTCCATCATTCATTCCAAGACCTTTGATAATGGTATGATCTGTGCTTCCGAGCAGTCCGTGACCGTTCTGGAGCCGATCTATAAAGAAGTAAGAAAAGAATTTGAATATAGAGGCTGCTATTTCTTAAAGAAAGACGAGTTAGACAAGGTTCGTAAGACCATCATCATCAATGGCGCATTAAATGCCAAGATCGTTGGTCAGAGCGCTCACACCATCGCAAAGCTGGCAGGCGTTGAGGTTCCGGAGGATACCAAGATCCTGATCGGTGAAGTTGAGTCTGTAGATATTTCTGAAGAGTTTGCTCACGAGAAACTGTCCCCAGTTCTGGCTATGTACAAGGCAAAGACCTTTGACGAGGCCATTGCAAAGGCTGAGCGGCTGGTTGCAGACGGCGGCTATGGCCATACCTCTTCTCTGTACATCAATGTCAACGAGAAAGAGAAAATGGCAAAACACGCAGCAGCCATGAAGACCTGCCGTATCCTGATCAACACACCTTCTTCCCACGGTGGAATCGGTGATTTATACAACTTCAAATTAGCTCCATCTCTGACACTGGGCTGTGGTTCCTGGGGCGGCAACTCCGTTTCTGAGAACGTAGGCGTGAAACATCTGCTGAACATCAAGACCGTAGCTGAGAGGAGAGAAAATATGCTGTGGTTCCGCGCACCGGAAAAGGTTTACTTTAAGAAAGGCTGTATGCCAGTTGCATTAGACGAATTAAAACATGTAATGGATAAGAAGAGAGCATTTATCGTAACCGACTCCTTCCTGTACATGAATGGATATACCAAACCGATCACTGACAAATTAGACGAACTGGGCATTGTATATCAGTGCTTCTCCGATGTTCAGCCAGATCCGACACTGGCCAATGCACAGGCTGGCGCCAAGGCAATGACCGCATTTAAGCCAGATGTGATCATCGCGCTGGGCGGTGGTTCCGCAATGGATGCAGGCAAGATCATGTGGGTAATGTACGAGCATCCGGAAGTAGATTTCCAGGATATGGCAATGCGTTTCATCGATATCCGTAAGAGAGTTTACACCTTCCCGAAGATGGGCGAGAAAGCTTATTTTGTAGCGATCCCAACTTCTTCCGGTACTGGTTCTGAGGTAACTTCCTTCGCAGTTATCACCGATCAGGAGACTGGTGTGAAATATCCGCTGGCTGACTATGAGTTAATGCCAGATATGTCCATCGTAGACGCTGACAACATGATGAGCCAGCCAAAGGGCTTAACCAGCGCTTCTGGTGTTGACGTTCTGACCCATGCGTTAGAGGCATACGCATCTGTTATGGCAACAGATTATACAGACGGTCTTGCTTTAAAGGCAATGAAAAATGTATTTGAGTACCTTCCAAGAGCTTATGAGAATGGCAATGATGTAGAGGCAAGATGCAAGATGGCAGACGCTTCCTGCATGGCTGGTATGGCATTTAACAATGCATTCTTAGGTGTATGCCACTCCATGGCTCACAAGCTGGGTGCATTCCATCATATTCCTCATGGTATCGCTAACGCACTGCTGATCTCCATGGTTGTTGATTACAATGCGGCTGAGTGCCCAAGAAAGATGGGAACCTTCTCCCAGTATCAGTATCCACATACGATGGCAAGATACGCAGAGTGTGCCCGTTTCGTAGGCATCCAGGCAAAGGATGACGCTGAGGCAGTTCAGAAGCTGATCGCTAAGATCGAGGAACTGAAAGAGAAGGTCGGCATCAAGAAGACCATCGCAGACTACGGCGTAGATGAGAAATATTTCTTAGAGACTCTGGATGATATGTGCGAGAAGGCATTTGATGACCAGTGTACCGGCGCAAACCCAAGATACCCTCTGATCAGCGAGATCAAGGATATGTTCTTACGGGCTTACTACGGCGACAATAAAAAGAGCGAGAACTAATACCAGACTGGATTTCCGGAGCTGAAACTGCTAAAATAGAGGTAGGAAAGATTCCGGAAATCCATCGGATCGGAAAGGGGAAAAATAATGAAAACAGAGAACATTTTAGCTACAAGAGCCCATAAAGTGATCTACAGAGACGGCGATACTGCAGTGAAGGTATTTGACGCAAACTTTCCAAAGACGGATGTCCTCAACGAGGCTTTAAACCAGGCCAGAGTCGAGGAAACCGGTCTGGATATTCCGAAGATCCACAGCGTTAATGTGACCGAGGATGGTAAATGGTGCATCGTTTCTGATTATGTAGAGGGCAAGACCTTAGAGCAGATCATGGAAGAGGATCCGGCAAACTTAGAGAAGTACATGAAAGAGTTTGTAGCGCTCCAGTTGGAGGTTCACAGCAAACGTGCTCCACTGTTAAACAAATTAAAAGATAAATGGGATAGCAAGATCGCTGCTTCCAAGGCTATCAACGCAACTACCCGCTACGAGTTAAGATCCCGTCTGGCAGGTATGCCAAAGCACAATAAGGTGCTTCATGGGGACTTTAACCCAAGTAACATCATCGTGGATGCAGAGGGCAAGTATCACATCCTCGACTGGTCCCATGCGACCCAGGGCAACGCTTCTGCAGATGCGGCAACTACATATCTGTTGTTCGCATTAAAGGATCAGAAGCGGGCAGATCTGTATCTGGAGCTGTTCTGCGATATGACAGATACCGCAAAACAGTACGTGCAGAGATGGATGCCAATCACCGCAGCATCCAGACTGGGTAAGGGCATTCCGGAGGAGAAAGAGCTTCTGGAGAAATGGCTTGATGTGGTAGAATACGAATAAACAGTAGTGAAATGATATATTTCCCCCGACGGTTTTTACGAACTGCCGGGGGTTTTTTGTTGTTGGATTACCTCTAGTCAAAGACCGTTCTTCTATGCTATAATGTCCCCATTATGAAGAATTATATTGTGTTTGATCTGGAGTGGAACCAGAGTATTGAGGGAAAAGAGCATTCCATAGAGCATTTTCCATTTGAAATTATTGAGATCGGCGCGGTAAAGCTGGATGAAAAACGGAATATGGTATCAGAGTTTCACGGGCTGATCACGCCGCAGGTCTATGTGGAGCTGCACCGCAAGATCCTGGAAGTGACCCATATGGACATGGAGACATTGAAGCGGGAGGGGAGATTATTCCCGGAGGTCATAAAGGAATTTTTAGAATGGTGCGGTCCAGACTGCCGTTTCTGCACCTGGGGTGCTATGGACCTGACGGAGCTGCAGCGGAATATGGAGTACTACCAGATGGAGATTCCATTTGAACGACCGCTTTATTATCTGGATATCCAGAAATTATATGCGCTTCAGAAGGGAAATGGAAAGGAACGGGTGTCCTTAGACCGGGCGGTAGAAGAGTTAGAGTTGTTAGAAGAACGACCATTTCACCGGGCGCTGGATGATGCGTATTATACGGGAAAAGTGATGCAGGAGATCGATCTGGAGACCTGGGGGAAATACCTTTCCATCGA
>CAKRWX010000216.1 GCA_934418055.1 uncultured Lachnospiraceae bacterium | reverse complement strand
AATGGTCCGAGGCGTTAGAGGCCTGGAGAAATAAAGACTGTATCTATCTCTTTATCTCCAGCCGCCAGGCATTTTTGCTGCCCGACGGCCAGGGCGGTGTTTCCACCGATGAGTTATGGAAGCTGCTTAACGAACGGATGGAGCCTTCGAAGCTTCACGGATGATCTCCAGATCCAGGTCCACGCCAGGCTCTAACAAATGATCATTAAAATCGTACTCTGTAGTATGCAGAGCCGCATAAGCTTCTCCATTGCCCAGGTAGATCATCGCGCCTGGGCATTTTTTTAAGTAATAGCCGAAATCTTCGGAAGCGTAAAATGGATCGCTCATGACCACGACCTGTTTTCCAAGCTTCTCCGCGCAGGACTTCACCAGATCCAGACACTTCTCATCATTCACCGTATCCGGGAACCGGTCGGTCTCCTCAAAGCGGACCGTTAAGCCCTCTCTCTCTGCCAGTTCTTCTGCTCTCTCACAAAGCTTCTTCTGAAGCTCATCCATCTCTTCTCCATAGAACGCCCGGAGAGTCATGGACACTTCCCCGCTTCCTGCGGAAATGCCGAAATTCTTGGTTCCGATCTCCGTGTGGACCAAAGTCGCCAGGACAATGCCCTTATGCTCTTCCTTTAACAGCTCGTTCATATATAAAATGATCTCCGCGATCGCCACTGCCGGGTTCTTACCGTTCTGCGGCTGGCTGGCATGGGAAGTCTTTCCTTCAAATAAAATGGTAAATCCCACAGATGCCGGCTGACATGCACCGTAATACAGATCCACGCTGCCTTCCGGATATCCGGTCAGATTGTGGAACGCATACACCTGTTCCACGTGTTCTTTCTCGATCACCTGGGAACATTCCAGACCACCGGCGCCGATCTCCTCGCCATGCTGGAAGATCAGGATCACATCGCAGTCCGCTCCGCTCTGGTCTAATTCCAGGGCAAGACCTGCAAGCATGGAAGAATGGCCGTCATGACCACATTTATGTCCCTGACCTGCTGTTTCCGATACATAAGAAACCTGACAGGTCTCTCCGATCGGAAGGGCATCAAAATCAGCACGGAAGCCAAGCACCTTCGCTCCTTCCTTTCCGCAGCGGTATACCGCATAGAACCAGGCGCCCATGTCATTGATTTCCAGTTTTGTATGTTCTTTTAAAAATTCCATCAGATGAGCTTTCGTCCAGGTCTCCTGGCAGGAAAGCTCCGGGTGTTTGTGAAGTTCATGACGAAGTTCGGTGATTAATTCCAGATTTTTCTTATTCATGTATTTTCCCTCTTTTTATGGTTTCTTATTTCTGACATGATGCGCCTGTGTGCGGCTTCGGTCGGTGCATCATAAACAACACTGGCACTTTGCACTCACACAGAACATTTTCTGGCAACATTATACCCCCATGTTTTTCTTTCCGTCAACTCCATTATTGATTCCACCTGCATGGTCTGCATTTTCTTTCTCTCTCTGACAAGTTTGCTTTTCTGTCCGTCCATGCCGTTTATCTGTCCGTATCCGGTTGACAGATTTCCCCATTTGTGCTATTTTATCTCTAACGCTGAAACAAACAAGTGAAGCATACAGGAAAAAGCATCGCTTGCCGAAGGAGTAACACTCTCAGGCATCCCGTCAGGGATAAGGACTGTATGCAGATGTAACTCTGGAGAATCCCGTCAACGGGTGCCGAAGGTGCAACACAGGTTTTTCTGTGAATCTCTCAGGCAAAAGGACAGAGAAAGTAAGCAACAGCCTTCTCCAGGTTTTCTCTTTCAGCCAAACCAACCAGGAGGAGTATGTTCTATGTCTAACGCATGGCAGTCTGTGGAAACCGCTCTGTTTCCAATCGTTTCCAGTATCAACCAGTATTTATCCAACTACATATTGGTATTTTTATTGCTTTCTGTAGGTATCTGGTACAGTATTAAGACCCGTTTTATCCAGATCCGGTGCTTTGGTGAAGGTATGAAGAAAGTATTCGGCAATCTTTCCTTAAATGGAAAAAAGCATGAACAGGGCATGAGTTCTTTCCAGGCTCTGGCAACCGCTATCGCCGCCCAGGTGGGAACCGGCAACATCGTCGGAGCGTCCGGCGCTATCTTAACCGGCGGCCCTGGAGCCATCTTCTGGATGTGGCTGATCGCATTCTTCGGCATGGCAACCATTTATGCGGAGGCAGTTCTGGCAGTCAACACCCGTGTGGTGAAAGAGGACGGAACCGTCCATGGCGGCCCTGTTTACTATATTACGACTGCATTTTCCGGCGGTTTCGGTAAATTCTTAGCAGGCTTTTTCGCAGTAGCCATCATCCTGGCTCTGGGCTTTATGGGATGTATGGTGCAGTCCAACTCCATCGGTTCCACCTTCCAGACAGCTTTCGGTGTTCCATCCTGGATCATCGGTATTGTTCTGGTTGTAATCTGTGGATTTATCTTCCTGGGCGGTGTAAAACGTCTGGCGGCAGTAACAGAAAAACTGGTTCCAACCATGGCTGGTTTATTTCTTCTGGGTGCGCTGATCGTTCTGATTGCCCGTTTCCGCCATATTCCAGAGACTTTTTGCATGATCTTCCGTTATGCTTTCCAGCCACAGGCCATCATCGGCGGCGGCTTCGGCGCAGCCATCAAGACGGCCATCAGCCAAGGTGCCAAGAGAGGTCTTTTCTCCAATGAAGCCGGTATGGGCTCTACCCCACACGCCCACGCCTTAGCCAACGTAGAAACACCTCACGAACAGGGCATCGTAGCCATGGTAGGCGTCTTCATCGACACCTTCATCGTCTTAACCCTCAATGCCTTGGTTATCATCTCCACCCTTTACACCGGAGACGGCATTCTGGCAAATGGCTACACCGGCGAAGTCACCACCGTCATCGGCAAGACCAATTTAGCCCAGACGGCTTTCGGAACCGTATTCGGCACAGAAGCAGGTGCCATGTTCGTGGCCATCTGCCTGTTCTTCTTCGCCTTCTCCACCGTGTTAAGCTGGAACATGTTCGGCAAGATCAACACCATTTACCTGTTTGGAAAGAAATCCACAGTGGCCTACACTGTCATTGCGCTGGTGTTCATTTTTCTGGGAACCGTCAGCAGCAGTGATCTGGTGTGGGAGCTGACGGATCTGTTTAATAACCTGATGGTGATTCCTAACGTGATTGCACTGTTTGCATTGACGAAACTGGTGCTGACAGGGGCGAAGAACCGGGTGACACCATTACATAAAGGATAATTCTTTTCTTTTATACCGATGTCCAGCCACCATCAATATAAATGGTCTGGCCCGTAGTATAGGCGGAATTTTCAGAAGCAAATAATAACAACTGTCCGCACAGTTCCTCAATTTTACCAGGTCTGGCGATCGGACACCGCTTTTTCGATCCTGATCAATGGATTTTACCGTTCCATGGATCTTTCCGCCCTTCACGCTTCCCAGACGCTCTGCCATATCTGTCTGCCTTTTAAAATTCATAATCTGCTGCTTCCGCGCAAGGAAGATTACCTGCTGGTAGGCCCTCTTTTTACTGAAAATCTATCCGAATCCGATTTTCAGCTTCTTTTAGCGGAATATGGAGTCAAACCAACGGAAGATCTTCTGATCTATTTCCATTCTCTTACTTCTATGGAAGAGGAGTCCTTTCAACGGCTGCTTCACTATCTGTCAGAAGAACTTGGAAAACCATTTACGGAAATCACGCTCTCCAGGCCGCCCAAAGCCCTGTCCCGTCCAGAGTCATTTTCCCTGATCCAGGAATCCGACCAGATCAGCCACAACTATGCCTGCCAATATATGGACTGTGTGCGGAATTTCTCCCTGCAAAACCAGGAGGCCCTGGCTGCCTCCATGCAGACCTGGGAAGGGACCCTGGCTCTGGCACCTGCGCCGTTATTTTCCTATATGAGGGAACTGATTTTTACAGAATTTCTGCTGCTTTCCTCCGTCCTTCACGAACACCTGGAAGAACACGCCATCCCCACGATCCTCTATCACCGCCAGCAGCTGGACCGATGCGCCACCAACCGGGAACTGTCCCTGTTCCACCACGCTTTCATCCACGCCTTCCAGACCACCATCCATACCCAGACAGAACCAGGCTTCTCCGATGGAATCGCCGCCGCATGCCATCTGTCCAAATCCTATCTGTCCACCCTTTTCCATAAAGAATGCGGCCAGACCATCTCCGACTACCTGCTCTCCTGCCGCATGGAACAGGCCAAAAAGCTGCTCCGGTATAGTTCTCTGCCGATTGGAGAAGTAGCAGATCAGTGCGGGATTGGAGATGGAAGTTATTTTGCCAAATGCTTTACGAAATGGGTTGGGATGGGGCCGGAGAAGTGGAGGGGGAAGAAATAACAGATGTGAAAATAGAATCCTGCTCGCAGGATTCTCCGCCTGCGGCGGGTCGCTTCAGCGACATACTTCCATTCCGCCGCAGTGCGATCCCGCGGAGCGCTTTTTTGTATAGCAGGTAATTCCAACGGAATTTCCTGCTATACAAAAAAGACAGCCTCTTCAGACTGTCTTCATCAAGTAGCGAGAGGGGGATTTGAACCCTCGACACCACGGGTATGAACCGTGTGCTCTAGCCAACTGAGCTATCTCGCCATATTCAGTTTGTATGGGGCCTACAGGGCTCGAACCTGTGACCCTCTGCTTGTAAGGCAGATGCTCTCCCAGCTGAGCTAAGACCCCACAT
>CAKRWX010000215.1 GCA_934418055.1 uncultured Lachnospiraceae bacterium | reverse complement strand
GCTGCACGTTGGTGTAAGAGTTAGTACCCTGTCCCATTGCAGAACGTTCCGGGTCCTCAGTGGTCAGCTTTGGATCATTTTCCGAAATCTCGATACCAGACTTGTGATCCAGTCCAAACATGGTGGCGTATTTCTGAATGGTCAGAATACCACGGTCGGTGGAATATACGCCATTCTCATCGGTGGAAAGGCGGTGGGCCATCTCCGCGAAGAAATAGTTACAGGAATTCTGGATACCGCCGGATACAGTCAGACTTCCATGACGTCCCGGATAGATCCAGCACTTGATGGACGGGGATACTTCCTCATAAATACCGGTACAATCGACCGTTTCTCCCAGAGAAACCACGCCCTCTTCCAGTGCCGCAATGGCCGTGATCGGTTTAAAAGTAGAACCTGGCGCTTTTTTGGCCTGGGTGGCGTTATTGTACAGCGGCAGGGATAACTCATCGTTTAACTTACTGTAATAAGCCGCGTCCACCGTACCGGAAAGCATGTTGTTATCATAGCTTGGGTAGGTAACCAGGGCCCGGACCTCTCCTGTATTTACATCGGTGACCGTACAGCCAGCCGTACAAGGATCCAGGGCCAGCTGGGCTGGTGTAATCTCAATGTTGGAGATCTTATCGATCATAAAGGTGTAGGCATAATTCTCTCCATTGCCGGTCAACAGGGATACCTGCTGCTCGTCATATGGGAATACCCCCTGGGAATACAGAGCCAGACACAGCTCTCTTCCTGTCACCACACCCTGATTGATCAGGTAGCGGTAGATCCGCTTGGTAAATTTCGTATCGTCTTTTAAATGATCCATGATATACCGGACGATGGCGTCATAGCTGTCATCAGCGCTGGAATAACGGCTGGACACCTCCAGTTTCGTGGTATCGATCCAGTTATTGGAAATGCCGCTGTACAGATAAGATCGGAGACTGATGGTCTCATTTCTCCAGTTCTCCGCTTCTGGACTGGAACTGTCAATCTTATCCCGCTGGATAATTCCAACGGTGGAATCTGCCAGATAACTGTAAATATACTGCATATACGCCTTATAATCCTCTGGCAGTTCTGCCATGGACGGAGCGTTCGGATTGTATAACTGGCTCTCCAATTCCCGCATAATCTGCTCTCTGGAAGCCAGGAATTTCTGATGAATCTGCTGCTCAATGGCACCAGCTTCTTCGGATTCCATATGTTTTAAAGAAAGCACGTTATTATTGATCAGCTGAAAATACGCATCTTTAATTGGGATTTTCTTCTTACTGGAGTCCTGGTTTTCCTGCTCCGTCACATCCCGGTTCACCAGACGGCCAGTTAAAATACCAGCAAGCTGGCGTTCCAGCAGATGATAAATTCCCTTCTGAAGATCCGCGTCAATGGTCAGGTACACATCGTTACCTGCCACGGGCTCCGTTCCATTTTCATCTTCCTTCAGCACCCGTCCACGGCTGTCCACATACAGGTTCTGGACGCCTTTCTTGCCCTGCAGTTCCTGCTCTAAGGCTTCCTCGATGCCGATACGGCCTACAATATCCGTCACCTCGTAACTCTCATCCAGTTTTTTCAGTTCCTCTAACTGATCCGACTGGACTTTTCCCGTATATCCGATGATCGGGGCAAAATAAATGCTGTCATCATAGACACGGACGGTGGATTCCTCAATTCCAACGCCCTGAAGATCTGCCACGCTCTCCTCGATCTCTGCAACCGTCTCCTCGGAAACATTGCTGGCTACGGTTGTGGCGATGTATTTCTGGTAATCCGTCAGAGACATGGTATAACGGATGTTGGCGATGTCTAATGCCTCTTCATCCGTCAGGACAATAGGATTGCCCTTTTCATCCTTCAAACGGTTCAGATCGTAATGTTTTTCATCTTTCAGCTGCTCAAAAATATCCCTTGCAGAGACAGCTGACGGGTATTTGCCATCCGGGTCGTCTAACTTGTCTACGGATGTCAGACCATAATAATCCCTTAAAAATCGCTTTCTGGCCACCTCAGAGGAAGTGGTGAACACCATGTCTCCGTTCTGGTCAATGGTGATCTCCAATTTGCCCTCTACAGTCTCTCCATGTTTTTCCAGCACCCGGATCAGGTTTAAGAGCATCAGGTTCTTGTCCTGATTTTTCCGGTAAGCGCCGGTATCCTGGACCGTTACTGCGTAAGCCAGCTCATTGTGGGCCAGCACATTGCCGTTGCGGTCATAGATATTGCCTCTGGTTCCTGGAGTGTAGACGGTCTGTAAGGTCTTGGACACATACTGAGTCAGATACTGCTCTCCATTTACAATCTGCATGTTGAACAATTTGCCAACCAGACCTGCAAACATCAGAGTGAAAATGACTGCCAGGGCAAATACCCTGGAGCCTGCAACTTTTTTTACTGTTTCCTGCAGAATTTCTAAAATGTCTCTAAACAATGGTCGTATCTCTCCTATTTTCCATACGTTTCAGCCACCGGTTGATAAATAAGATCAGACGGTAGAGAAACAACGTGGTCACAACAGTAAAAATGATCTCTGGGATCATCAGTTCTCTTAAATAATACAGAATATTCAGTCTTCCGCGGATCAGAAAACGGAACACATAGATGTACAGATTGTATGCCAGTTCGTTGACCAGGCTTAAGATCAGCGGAAGGGTGATATAATCTTCGTAATAATATTTGGTACAGATTCCGTTCAGATATCCTACATAAATGTAAAACAGGGTGTAGAATCCGAACGGTCCGCTGTAAAACAGATCCAGCAGAATTCCCGCCAGAACGCCGTAGAACATGCCCGCCTGCTTTCCCTCGATGAAACCAAAGGAAAAGGTCAGGATCAGAAGCAAGTTCGGCGTTGCTGTCAGAAATGGCATCAGCGGGAACACACAGTTCTGGATGGTAAATGCAAGAATCATCAGACACAGATTGATTCCTGCTCGTTTGATTTTCATATTCATGGTCATTGTCCCACCTGGTCTCCTGTCTCTTTTACCTGGGTGATGATCAGCACTTCCTGAAGGTTTCGGAAGGAAACCACCGGAACCAGATAACCGGAACTGGTAAGCTGATTGCTGTCCAGCGTGATATCGGAAGCGTAGCCAATGAGAATGCCCGGAAGAAACTTAGAACTGATGTTCGACGTTACAATCCGATCTCCTTCTTTTACATCTGCATCCTTCTGGATGTTGGTAATGCGAAGCCGTCCCTCCTCATAAAGAGTCAGGTCTCCTGCAACAATACAGGTATCTCCGGACTGGACAGCCATCGAACTGACACGGCTGGAATCGTCGATGATGGAACGGACTGTGGCGTAATGGGCACCTACGTCGGTAACGATACCCACCAGACCGCCGCCTGCCATTACATTGCTTCCCACTTCCACGCCGTCTGCGGAACCTTTATCCACGCGGAATACCTGGAACCAGTCGCCGGAGTCCTTGGCAATGACTCTGGCTGCCGTCTTCTCATACTGGAGATACTCCTGATCCAGGTTATACAGTTCCCGCAGTCTCCGCAATTCAAACTGGTCAGAAACCAGACGGTTGTTCTCCTCCGTTAACTGGGCCACTTCCTCCTGGAGCTTTTTGTTCTCATCCAGGGCAGATTTTAAGCTGGCGTAATCTGTCAGTTCATCATAAATGGTAACGCCAACCTTATTCACTCCCGACTGGATCGGGATCAGAAAATATCCCACTCCGGTCCGCAGAGGTGCCAGCCACCCATCAGAAAAAGATGTAATTCCGATGAGGCCGATACAGAACACTGTCAGTCCGATTAATAAATAACGCGTATATTTTGATTCCATGTGCTATAACATTCCTTCTTTTTTAAAACTGCTGTATGACCCGTCTCCGATGACAATGTGATCCAGTAACTGGATACCCACCAGCTTTCCCGCCTCCTTCACTCTCTGGGTGATGGAACAGTCTTCCCTGCTGGGCGTCGGATCACCGCTGGGATGGTTATGTACCATGATCATCCCCACTGCCCGGTATCTCAGTGCTTCAATCAAAATTTCTCTCGGCGATACGATGGAAGCGTTGACGGTTCCCTTGGAAATCAGCACATCCCGTATCATTCCCTGTTTATTATCGGTCAGCATCACATGAAGCTGTTCCTGCTCCATGTGGCGCATCTCTTCCATATAGTAATTCACCACTTCTTCCGGGGTCTGGAACCGGGTAATCTCAGACATGACAAATCTTCTGCTGATCCTGCGGGACAGTTCCCCGATGCACAGAAGCTGGATGCCTTTCACATCACCGATCCCCTCCACCTCTTTTAATTCCGGAAGTGTCAAGTGGCACAATCCCAGGATGCCGTCCTGGGGGTAATTCAATCTCAAAATCTGCCGGGCGGTCTCTAAGGAATTGGCCTTCCTGCTGCCGGTCCGTATGATCACGGACAGCAGTTCCTCATCGCTTAAAGCCTCCGGGCCCTGTTTGATACATCTTTCGTATGGCCGGTCATTGACCGGGATCTCTTTCATGGTCTGTTTCTCCATGTCTGTCCTTTCCCGTAACTCTCCATACGACGAACTCCAGACAGGTTTATTTTAACATGTCCACCATTCCTGCGTCTACCAGTTTCTGTAAAGACATCAGAATTCCCAGTTTTGCATGATACCATGTCAGACCTCCCTGGAAATAAACAGCATATGGAGGTTTGATCGGTCCATCAGCGCTCAACTCCATGGAAGAGCCCTGTACAAAAGCACCCGCTGCCAT
>CAKRWX010000214.1 GCA_934418055.1 uncultured Lachnospiraceae bacterium | reverse complement strand
TTCCTGGTCTGGACACATGAACACCGAACCGTTTCGCAACGGACTGTAAGTAAATGTGGTCATCCGGGGTCTTATTGTCCAGATATAACAGGTTGTGGTCCAGATAGCTGACGCTGGTCTCCACCTGTGTCCGGTCAATGCCGATGGCCTCAAATGCCAGATAAGTCATAACTGCATTGATATCGTGTGTCAGGGTCTGATCCACTTTCACATAGATCTCTTCGCCCGGTTTCATGTCTGATGGTTTTGCTAAATGCGCTTCTAAAATTTTTCTCGTTAAGTTCTTTCCCATGAAAAATGCACCCTCCTTATAATGATTCTCATTTATCTGATTTCATTATAAGGGAGTGCATATTATAAGTAAAATTTGTTTTTAGGAATGAACCCTATAACTTTTTTTTATGCTGCTGCATGGCATTTTTCGCGATCTCCAGAAGATCCCGCTCCACCTGTCCGATGTACGCACCTTCCCGGTACAGCGCCGACACCTCCCAGGTAACTGGCGTCTGGGACAGATGGTAAACCTCCGCCTCCATACTGCCCTGCATCAGTTCCAGCGTGATCTCCGGGATCACCGCCACCCCAAGTCCCTGGGCCGCCAGACGGTAGGAAAGCATGTTGCTGTGGGACTCAAAGAAAATATCAGGCTTTGCGTCCGCATTGCGGAGTAAAACCTCAACGCTGGAGCGGAGGGCGTGGCCTTTTTTCAGGGTGATAAATGGAAGTTTCGCCACCTGTTTCCAGTCCACGATCCTTTTCTCCTGATCCAGCAGACATTCCGGCGACAAATACCCTTTCGCCGCCACCAGAACCAGCTCTTCCTGGCAGAGCTTCTCCTGGACGATGTCCTTCTGCGGCATCCAGGTAGGCAGAAACACGAAATCTGTTTCACCGGCCCGAAGTCCTTCTGTCAGCTTATTTCCCGGTCCGGTGATCACTTCCACGTCAATACCGGGATATTTTCCCTTAAACGGTGCCAAAAGAAGCGGCAGCATATAAATGATACGCTCGCTTGGAAACCCCAGGCGGATCTTGCCTTTCATGTTCTGGGTGATATCCCGGATCTCCTTGTCCATCTCATGGATCTGCCCAAGGATCACCCGCGCCCGCTTCAGATACTGCTCTCCTGCGTAAGTCAGCGTCAGCGGCGTGGAAGACCGGTCAAATAATTTAACCCCCAACTCTTCTTCCACTTTTCCGATATAATTGCTCAGCGCTGGCTGGCTGATAAATAATTTCGCCGCTGCTTTCGTGAAACTTCCACAGGTGGCTACCATGTCCACATAGGTAAACTGACGTAATTCCATCGGTCACGCTCCCTTTATATCAATAATCCCACTGTCTGTAATAACGTCTGATATCCATAGGATGACAAAATGCAGCTTCCATATGGGCATCTACACGGTTATTGACCCCATGCATTACCAGATGGGAAATCGTCCCACGATACTCTTCCTTAATTCCTTTTAATTCATAGTCCTTTGTATCGATCAAGGTATAATTGCGGCATACTCTGGGAAGGAAATTTTTCACCCTCTCTGCCAGTGGCCTCTGTGCATCCTCGCCAAGAAACAATGTCACGGGAGTTTCCGCATCTATAACTTCAAGCGTTCCATGGAAAAATTCCCCACAGGAAATGGATTTTGTCCGGATCCAGAGCTGTTCCTCCCAATAACACATGGCATAGGAATAAGTGGCTCCCCACTGGTTTCCACTTCCAATAAAATAATGAGGCATCTCCGGATGCTTCTTCACATATTCATATTTCTTTTCCGCATAATCCGCTGCCCAGGCATCTGCCTTCATTTCTACCTGTGCAAGTGCATCTGCCAGATACGCATCCATATTATTCCAGTAATCCTCATATTCCGGAAATTCTCCATTCAGATACATCAGTCTGGAAGCAGCCATATAAAACTTCAACTGTTCATTGACCGGATAAGAAATACACCAGTCACATAATTTCACCAGAGGCGCATCCTTCTTATCTATGAACCCAAACACTCTGGCACCGATTTTATGTGCCTTTTCTACTGCTTCGTACATCTCTTTCGTACTGCCTGTCACGGAAGAAAAAATGACCACTGACCGGTCTGTAAAACGTTTATTACCGGTTGTTAAGAACTCCGCTGCCTGCTCCACATAAACAGGAAGCGCACTTCGTTCTTTCATAAAAACCTCTGCCTGAAGACAGGACGCCCAGGTTCCGCCAATCCCCAGCCAATAAATTCCATCAAATCCGCTGCTCCAGATTTCATCTGTAATTCTTTCGATCTCTGCTCTCAAAGCCAGTGCCCCATTGACGCTGTCCACTGCCTTCTGCTCATCAAATTTCAACATCTGAAACTCCTTCCACAGCTTTCCTTTCAATTACTTACTCTCTTCTTTTTTATCATAGCACAAATCCATTATTTCCGCACCTCTGATTTTTTCTTTTCATATCTTATAGAAATCAGATTTTCTCTCAGGAGGCAGATCTTTCTATGATATCCATGAAAAAAACAACCGCTCTCGTCCTTGGCGCCCTGCTTGCCCTCTCCGGCTGTGCCAAGACCCCTGATAACGCCTTGACCCCTGTTACCTTAAATGAAGTGGCCCACTCCATCTTCTATGCACCGCAGTACGCCGCCATCGAATTAGGCTATTTCAAAGACCAGGGCATTGACTTAAATCTGGTCAATGGAGCCGGAGCTGACAAGGTCATGACTGCCCTGGTATCCGGCGATGCAGATATCGGATTTATGGGGTCTGAGGCCAGCATCTATACTTACGCCAACGGCGCTTCCGACTACGCGGTCAATTTCGCCCAGTTAACCCAGCGGGCCGGTAACTTCCTGGTAGGACGGCAGCCAGATCCGGCATTCCAGTGGTCAAAGCTGAAAGGTACGAAGGTGCTGGGTGGCCGGGCCGGCGGCATGCCGCAGATGGTATTTGAGTATATCTTAAAGAAACATGGCATCGATCCTAAAACGGATCTGACCATTGACCAGAGCATCAGCTTCGGACTGACGGCAGCGGCATTTACCAGCAGTGATGCGAATTATACCGTCGAATTCGAGCCCTTTGCGACCGGTCTGGAAACGGAAGGCAGCGGTTACGTGGTTGCTTCTTTAGGAACAGATTCCGGATATGTACCTTACACCGCCTACTGTGCAAAGCAGAGTTATATGGAAAAAAATCCACAGATCATCCAGAAATTCACCAACGCCATCCAGGAAGGTCTTGATTATGTAAACTCCCACACGGCAAAAGAGATTGCCAGGACCATCAAACCCCAGTTTCCGGAAACTGATCTGGATAAGCTCACGATGATCGTGGAAAGGTATCAGAAACAGGATACCTGGAAAGGGGATACCATTTTCCAGAAAGACAGCTTTGATCTTTTGCAGAATATCCTGGAAGAGGCTGGAGAATTGGAAGAGCGGGTTCCTTATGAGGATCTGGTAACCACCGAATATGCTAGAAAAGCGGCTGGGAAATAGGTTTAAAAAATGCCAGGACAGCGGGGTTATGTCCCAACTGCCCTGGCATTTCTATATCTACGATGATTCTATTTTTCATCTTTCTCTACATTCGTTTCCTTACACAGATAGATCGGCCTCTTCTTCACTTCCAGATACGTCTTCGACAGATACTCACCCATCAGCCCCAGGCAGAATAACTGAATTCCAGACAGCATCAAAATAATGCACACCAGTGACGGCCATCCAGCCACAGGATCACCAAATACCAGCGTCCGTCCAATAATTACCAAAATAAAGAGAAATGCCAGCATACAGAATGCGATTCCCAGCCATGCCGCAAACCGCACCGGGGCCGTGGAAAATGCCACGATTCCGTCAATGCTGTAAGCCAGCAGCTTGAAAAATGACCACTTGGTCTCACCCTTCTTCCGCTCGATATTCTCATACTCCAGCCACTTGGTCTTATAACCGACCCAGCCAAAAAGTCCCTTGGAAAAACGGTTATACTCTTTCATCTCCAGAAGGCTGTTTACATATCTTCTGGTCATCAGCCGGAAATCCCTGGCTCCATCCACGATCTCCACATCGGAAATATGGTTCATCAGCTTATAAAACATCCGCGCAAAAAATGACCGGACCGGCGGTTCGCCCTTGCGGTCCACTCTTCTGGTTCCCACACAGTCATACTCTCCCTGACGGATGATGTCCAGCATCTCCGGGATCAGCTCCGGCGGATCCTGCAGATCCACATCCATCAATGATACATATTCTCCCTCCGCATGGGTCAGCCCTGCATAAATGGCCGCTTCTTTTCCAAAATTTCTGGTAAAGGAAATATAACGGATCCAGGAACACTGCCCGGAAAGTTCTTTCATCTTCGCCAGAGTTTTATCCTTTGACCCATCATCCACCAGGATCACCTGAAGTTCACATTCTTTTCCAAGCAAAGTCTCCCGGACTTTGCTGATGGCATCATAATAATCCTGTAACGTCTCCTGCTCATTAAAACATGGCACAATTACCGATAATTTTTCCATGTTGCTCCTCCACATTTTCATCCTGCACAGGCAAATTGCATTTCAGCCTGTGCCATCATCCACAGAACCTGCCATCGTCAGCTTCTGTGAATACATAGCAATTTAAAAATAGTATAGCTGAAAATGAAAAATTTTACAACCCTGTCAGCCACGCCAGACTCAGCCTTCTCAGATAATCCAGATAGCCCGCCTGCCTTACCGCCGTCTCCGTCACCACCGGTATCTCCCCGATCTTCTTTCCCTGAAGCTGGTATTCCAGAAT
>CAKRWX010000213.1 GCA_934418055.1 uncultured Lachnospiraceae bacterium | reverse complement strand
GATATGACTCTGGATGTTGGTCTGTATCTGTGTCTGGAGTGTGGGATTCTTGCGGATATTGTCTACGATACGGTCCAGATAAAACGTGTCCATCATCAGACGCAGGTCAAAGATATCATTGGCTTCCTCTGAGGAGATCCGGTGGACCCACATGCCCTTCCGGGGAACCGATATGATCAGTCCTTCTGAGATCAGACGGTTTAATGCCTGCTTGATCGGAGTCTCGCTGACCTGGTAGCGCTGGCTTAGGTCTTTTAAATTGATTTTCTCATCGGGTTTTAAATAAGAGGAAATGATATCCGCTTTCAGATGGTTATAGGCGGATTCTACCAGGGTTGGAGGCGGAGATAGAGCCAGTAACATTGCTAATTCCCCCTTCCCAAAGTCTGATAAGCGTATGCCCGCGGGCATTTTTATCCAGAAATTCATCGTTCGTATGTGCTTATCACAGTACAGTCTATAAAAAATCATATAGGAAAAATGCATAAGTGTCAAGAAAATATTATGTAAAATCAAAGTTAAATCATAGAAAGGCGAAAAAAGGAAAAAAAAGAATATAGGAGAAAACGCACAAAAAAGTCTGCATGATTCCTTGACATATAGTAAAAAACATACTATACTTAAACCATGCGGTAAGATTGTATACAAGATTTTAAATTCATAAAAGCGATCTTGCATCGCGGATAATTTACAACTGACCGTACATTTTCAAAATCAGAACATCATAATGGGGAGGTTCAAACAATGAGAAAACATGTAGCATTGGTTATGGCTGCAGCGTTAGCAGCATCATCACTGGCAGGCTGTTCTGGTAAGGCATCCGCTCCGGCAGAGACCACCGCAGCAGCAGCTGAGACAAAGGCTGAGGAGACCAAGGCAGAGGAATCCAAAGCAGAAGAGACAACAGCAGAGGCAGCTTCCGTAGACGAGTTAAGCGAGGACGAGCTGATCGAGCAGGCAAAGGCAGAGGGCAAAGTAGTCGTTTACTCTGCAACATCCGTTATGGAGAAGGTTGGCGAACTGTTCAAAGAGAAATACGGCATCGACGTAGAAGTTACCCAGTTAGGTGACAGCGAGATGATCGAGAAAGTTTCCAGTGAGGCTCAGGCAGGCGTCAGCGGCGGCGCAGATGCGATCCTGTGTCAGGATGGTGCCAGAGTCATTTCCGAGCTGATCACTCCAGGATATACACAGAACTATTTAAGCTCCAGAATTACTGACGTAGTTCCGGAAGAAGACCAGAATCCACTGGTATTCCAGTTCTGTAATAAAGTATTTATTTTCAACAATGAGAAAGTAGACGACACTGCATACACCAACATCTGGCAGTTCACAGATCCTCAGTACAAAGGACTTCTTCAGATGAAAGATGCCAACTCTGAGGGCGTTAACATGAACTTCTTCACCATGTTAACCAGAGATGATTATGCACAGCAGTTAGCAGATGCATACAAAGAGTACTATGGAAAAGACATTGAGTTAACCACACCAAACGCTGGTTACGAGTGGATCAAAGGCATCTACGAGAACGGCCTGGTACTGGGAACTTCCGATACCAAGATCTCTGAGGCAGTTGGCGCGAAGGGACAGGACGCAAGCCCAGTTGGTTTATTTACACTGAACAAATATGGCAAGAAAGATGAGAAGGGTCTGACACTGGCAATTGCTGATCAGATGAGCCCAATCCAGGGATTCTACTATCCAATGTATGCACAGTTAACTTCTTACGCTGAGCATCCAGCAGCAGCAAAACTTTTCATTGAGTATCTGTACACCGAAGAAGGCTGGTCACCATATGCAAAACGTGTTGGTGATTACAATGCAAACAGAAGTCTTCCAGCAGGCCCTGGCGATCAGTCCATCGACGAGTGGGACAAGGTCCTGATCAAAGAGGATGCAGAATGGGTATATGAAAACAGAATGGACGTTGAAGACTTTATACAGACTATTGCCCAGTAGTATCTGATTTTAAGAAGCTGTCTGAGGGAAAGGCAACGTCCTTTCTCTTAGGCAGCTTTTTTCGCGGACAAGAAGCCGGAATCCTGGCAAATGTCGCGAAAACAGATCACTGCGGCGGAAGGAGGCCCGGCTTGAAACAATTAAACAAAGTAAAAAGCTTCTTAAGAAAACCACACAACTTAATCTTATTGTTCTTCCTGGTGACTCTGTCTTACCTGGTTGTGGTTCCTTTAATCAGCATCGTCGGCGATACCTTTGTGGTACATAACTCTGAGCTGATGCGTATCAAGGGATCCCAGGTGGGAGATTTCACCCTGTACCACTGGCAGAAGGTATTATTCGATTCTGGCAGTGCCAATATTTTCTACAAACCATTATTAAACTCTCTGGTATGCTCCATCGGCCCGTGCTTTGTAGCCATCATTGTAGGCGGTGGTTTTGCATGGCTGGTAACCAGAACCGATTTAAGATGGAAAAAACAGATGGCCACATTATTTATGTTCCCATACATCATGCCGTCCTGGACACTGGCTCTGGCATGGATGAACTTCTTTAAGAACAGCACCGTAGGCGGCGCAACTGGTATCTTTACTGCGATCACCGGCTTACAGACACCAAACTGGTTCGCTTATGGCGCATTCCCGATCATCATTGTAACGGGACTTCACTATTCCCCATTTGCTTACATCCTGATCGGCGGTATTTTAAGAAATATGGACGCTAACTTAGAGGAGGCGGCTGTGATCTTAAAGACCTCCAGAAAGAGAATGATGTGGAAGATCACCGTTCCTATGGTAATGCCAGCGGTACTTTCCACTTTCATCTTAACATTCTCATCTGCCATGAGTTCCTTTGCAGTTCCATCCTTCTTAGGACTCCCGGCCAGATATTATGTACTCACTACTCAGTTATACCGTACCTTAAATGGTATGAACCCAGGTTATGGATATATCATCGCCCTGATCATGATCGGTATCAGTATCGTGATCATGCTGATCAACCAGAAGGCCATCGGTAAGAGAAAATCTTACACCACCGTTACTGGTAAGAGCGCCAATATTTCTTTATTTAACCTGAAAAAATGGAGAAATCCGCTGAGTATCTTCTGCATGGCGTTTGTATTATGCGTTTCCCTGATCCCGATGGTCAGCTTCGCATTACAGTCCGTGATTAAGGTACAGGGCGATTACTCCTTAGCAAATATGACCTTAGATTTCTGGATCGGAACAGGCGGCGGAGCCAATGAAGTCAGCGACAAAGCTGGTATCCTGATCAACCCGGATGTATGGAAAGGTCTGTTAAACAGCTTGAAGCTTTCTGTAGTTGCATCTTTGGGCGCAGGTACTGCTGGTTTATTAGCTGGTTACGCCATCGTCCGCAGAAGAGGTTCCAAGCTCTCTGTTGTGGTTGAGAACCTGACCTTCATTCCGTATCTGATCCCGGCTATGGCATTTTCCGCTATCTATCTGTCCATGTTCGCAGTAAAACGTGGCCCGATTCCAGCATTATACGGAACCTTTACCTTATTAGTTCTCATCGGCTGCGTGAAATACATGCCGATGGCATCCAGATCCGGTGTCAACTCCATGCTTCAGGTCAGCGCCCAGATCGAGGAAGCGGCCCAGATCATGGGTATCGGCTGGTTCAAACGTCTGACCCAGATCATCGTGCCGATCCAGAAGAGTACCGTTATTTCTGGATATCTGCTCCCATTCATTTCCTGTATGAGAGAGCTGTCCCTGTTCGTACTGCTGGTAACTCCGGCCAACAAGGTGCTGACGACCATTCTGTTCCAGTACAATGAAAAAGGCTGGGATCAGTATGCCAACGCCATTAACCTGGTAATCGTTCTGATCGTACTGCTTGTAAACTACATCGTAAATAAACTGACCGGCGCGTCTATTGATAAAGGAATTGGAGGTTGATGTTATGCCTGAGATCGTATTAAAAAATATTACCAAACGGTTCGGTAAATCCGTAGCTGTAGACAACTTAAATCTGACCATTAAGGATGGGGACTTCGTATCCCTGTTAGGCCCTTCTGGATGTGGCAAGACCACAACCCTTCGTATGATCGCCGGTCTTGAGACCCCGACAGAAGGCGAGATCTATATTGATGGAAAACTGGTGTTCTCTTCCGAAAAAGGCGTGGACGTATCCCCAGATAAGAGAAATGTGGGATTCCTGTTCCAGAACTACGCTCTGTGGCCGCATATGACCGTGTATAAGAACATTGCTTTCGGTCTGGAGAATATGAAGTGGGATAAAGAGAAGATCCGCAAGAGAGTAGAGGAGCTTCTTGACACTTTAAAGATCCGTGAATATGTGGATCGTTACCCGGCAGAGTTATCCGGCGGCCAGCAGCAGCGTGTGGCTATTGCAAGAACACTGGCGACCAATCCGAAGATCCTTCTGATGGATGAGCCTCTGTCCAACCTGGATGCAAAGCTTCGTATGGAGATGCGTACCGAGTTAAAACGTCTGCACCAGGAGACTGGTTCCACTTTCGTTTATGTAACTCATGACCAGTTGGAGGCCATGACCCTGTCTACCAAGATCTGTCTGATGAAAAATGGTCTGCTTCAGCAGTACAGCTCTCCATTGGAGGTATACGGAAAACCAGCCAACCTGTTTGCGGCGGATTTCGTAGGAAACCCAAGTATCAATTTGATCCACATGGATGCAGAGGAGAAAGATGGTCACATCGCTTTGTCCAATGCTGATATGAAGGTTCAGTTTGTCCCAGTTGAGAACTTAATGGTTCCTGGACATAAGAAAGTAGTATTGGGTATCCGTCCGGAGTTCTTAAAACAGACCGA
>CAKRWX010000212.1 GCA_934418055.1 uncultured Lachnospiraceae bacterium | reverse complement strand
CATCAGGTTTACATTCGGAGCGGCATTGATCACCTGACCTTTCGTTTCTACAGGCTGTCCGCTGCAAGTCAGTTCCATGGAGATCTGGCTGTAACCATTGGAATCTCCAGCTTTGGCTAAAGATACGTCTTCCTGTGTCTCTATAGCGGCAGTCACCGGATAGGAGAAACCGCCAAGATTGATCTTGCAGGAAATAGCAGTGTTGATTCGGTGGATTCCGGTGTATCCATGTTCTGCTGGGATCAGCTGGGTCTCTACGGTGATTCCCTCTAATGGACTCCAGATGCAGGTGACTTTACCGTCTGCAATCTGGTACTGGGAACACTGCTTTCGCATAAACCAGACGCCATAGGCTTCAAAAGCCAACATATTATCAGGAGCCGCTTCGTAAAGTCTCTGGGTGCTTCTTGGAACAGAAAAGCCAAAGACTGTAGAGTAAGCAAATTTTGAGTATTTGGCAGCGGAGTGGCTCTGTACAACTACTGGATACTGCCCTGCAGTCAGTGCTAATGCCTGTCCGGGTTCGTGGGTGATGACCATGTTGCACTCTGGAATCGTGATGATTGGTTCCCATACTGGCTCGACCTCTTTCTCACTCCAGAAACTATCATCATCAGCAAGGATTAATGGGAAGAATGTCTTAAATGCCCAGTAAGGAGAACCAGGAGAGTTATAGCCCTCAGACATCAGCAGGTTTGGATAATGGTAACCTACGGTCAGTACACCGCCGTTATCGAAGATGGGCTGTGCCATCCAGTGTTCCATATGAAGCCGCAGAAGGTGTTTTAATTCCCCACGTCTTGGGCAGTTATCTTTCAAGACAACGATGCAGGCACTTAAGAAAGCCGCCTGGGCGAAACGGTAGGTCATGGAGCGGCCATAAGCCAGCGCACGACCCTGGTCATCAAACCAGTAGCGGAAGGTCTCTAAGAATTCCACAGCACGACTGCGGTATTTCTCGCAGCGCTCCGGGTCTTCCTTTTCCATGAAATACACATATAGCAGGCAGTAGAAATGGATTCCGAAGGAGATATAATAATCTTTCTGAGGTCGGTTGCCGTCTCCGTACCAGCCATGATCTAAGTAGAAGGACTCATAACGGTCGATGCCCTGCAGGATTCGCTCTTTAGAATACGGTTTTTTAAGCTTTTTCAGGGCCAGATTGGCTAAAACCACAAAGAAATGCCAGTTGTTATCCGGGACAATGGCGCTGTTTGCCTGATACAGCCAGGAGGCCAGATGATCCTGCTCTTCTGACGTCATGCGGTTCCAGATGACATCTGGTGTCATCATCAGGTTGCAGCTTAAAGCGGCCATTTCTACGATCTTTTGGTCACGGTCATGAACATCGCCCCAGTAAGCCGGGTGATCTGGATCTGTTCCATGGCGGACACAGTTTAAGAAATGATCTTTCCATTCCTCTGCCTCTTTGCCGTTACCAGCCCAGTATGGGGTCAGGCCCCACAGAAGCCTCATAGCGCCTTCCATTTCTGCGATCTTCATGCCATATCCGGCTGCGAATCCACCTAAAGGAAGACCCGCTTTCTCTTCTGAAAAGCGGGTCTTTAAAGGTTTCAGCATAGCCAGAAGAGATTGTTCCAGTTGATGTTTCAAGTTGAATATTTCTTCCATGCTGATATTTCCTTTCTGAAATTGTAAAATTGAGGTATTGCAGGTCAGCCATAGTGTTTAGCCCTTGACTGCACCGATTGTTACGCCCTTAACAAAGTATTTCTGTACAAACGGGTAGATGATCATGACAGGAACCATGCTGACAACGATCAGTGAGTACTTGATAACGCCTGCCAGCTGAGATACCTTCTCTGCCAGCTCCGGGTCGGATACGGTAGATGGATCGATCTGGCCGGAAATCAGGATCTCCTTTAAGAACAGGGTCAATGGGAATAAATCCCGGTTTCTTAAATAGATCATGGCGTTGAAGTAAGTGTTCCAGTGTGCTACACCGTAGAACAGCACCAGTACCGCTAAAACAGCTTTGGACAGCGGCAGGACCACTTTGAACAGATACTGGATGTCTGTACAGCCGTCTAACTGTGCGGCCTCCAGAAGTTCATTTGGAATACTGTTTTGTAAGAAGGTTCTGGCAATGATCATGTTGTAGATACTCATGGCGCCAGGCAGAAGCATGGACCAGCGGGTATCGATGATTCCCAATTTGGATACCAGAATGTAGTGGGTGATGATACCGCCATTGAAGAACATGGTAAAGGTGAAAAACAGCATCAGCTTGTCCCTTCCTACCAGGTCTTTTCTGGATAATGGGTAAGCGGCCAACATGGTCAATGCCACGTTGATCATAGTTCCGAAGAGGGTATAGAACAGGGAGTTCATAAAACCTTTCCAGATGTTTACGTTATGAAAAACCGTGTCATATCCCACAAAGCTGATATCCACAGGCCAAAGGACTACCTTACCGGACTGTACGGCAGTACCAGAGGAAAAGGAGGCGGATACCACGAAAATACATGGGTATAAGATCAGTAAAAAGATAACGGTCAGAATCAAACCGGAGATTAAGTAGAACATCCGGTCGCCCATTCCGGTCTTGACTTTTCTTCTTGTTGTGAGTTCCATTTCTTTCATTCCTTTCTGTGCTGCCTAGAAGATTCCAGAACCGCTTAATTTTTTTGTGATCTTATTGACAGATAAAAGCAGGATGAAGTTGATCACAGAGTTAAACATACTGATGGCTGCGGATAAGGAGAAATTGGTGATTCCGCTGGCGAGACCGACTTTGTAAACATAGGTGGAAATGATCTCGCTGTAGTTTAAGTTTAAGTCGTTCTGCATCAGAAGTACTTTCTCATATCCCACATTCATAAGCTGACCAACAGCCAGAATCAGCATGATGGTCGCTGTCGGTAAGATGGATGGGAGGTCAATGTACCATATTCTCTGGATGCGGCTGGCTCCATCGATCTCTGCAGCCTCATGAAGGGAGGTATCCACGCCAGATAAAGCAGCGATATAAATAATTGCGCTGTATCCCATATTCTGCCATACGCCGGACCATACATAAATGTGTTTAAATGCTGGACCGCTGGCTAAAATATTGGGGCCGTTCTGACCGGTTAACATGGTGTATAAGGTTCCGTAAATACCGGTGCGGTTGCTTAAGATCTGGGTCAGAAGGCCAACCATGATAACAGTCGAGAAGAAATGTGGGATATAAGTGACTGTCTGGATCACTTTTGCGTATTTCTGGCTCCTCATGGAGTTTAACAGAAGGGCAAACAGGATCGGAAGTGGGAAGGATATCGCCAGGCTGTACAGAGACAGTGTCAGCGTATTCTTTAAGACCATGACAAATTTATAGGATTTGAAGAATTCCTTAAAATGTTTCAGTCCGACCCATGGACTTCCTAAAATTCCCTTGCGGAAATCATACTGCTTGAAAGCAATGACCAGTCCGCCCATCGGGACATACGCAAAGATAATAATGTAAAGCAGTGGGAGGAGAAGCAGCAGATACAGCTGCCACCTCGCCAAGATCTTCTTTTTCATGCGGTTATCCTTCCCTTAATTTTTACTTCATCCGATCATAAGCAGCCTGTGCGTTCTCAACCCAGGTCTGCAGGCCGATGGTGTCTAACTCGCTCTTGTAAGCTTCCCACTCTTTGTCATCCAGTGGACGTGCGCCGGTGATGAACTGAGCCATGCTCTGGCTTACATAAGTAGAGATGTTTACGGTAATCTCAGACTGCTCGGTTGCCTCTTCATTGGTATAGCGTAACGTTGGAAGCAGTTTATCTGGGTGAGCCGGATAGTTGTACTCATAGTTGTCAGCGTAGAACTTCATGGATTTGATGCTTGCGTCATATGGCTTGTTCTGAACTACACCCTGATCCTGTTTGATGGTGAAGTAACGAGGATTGATGTCTCTCCAGAATGTGGCGTTGTTCTGTCCCCAAATATCATTCAGAACCAGAACGCTCTTTTCATCGGTTAAACCAGCCTCAATATAAGCATTGGAAAGGCTTTCATCATTTAATTTTTCTGGATCAGTTGTCCAGTCGACATCCTTTTCACCATAACGGGTAATGATGGACAATTCAGGATCATAGAACAGATCGCCAAGTTTCACAGCCAGCTCTGGGTTCTGACAGGAAGAGGTAACAAACCAGATTGGCGTAGGTTTTACCTGATTAACAGGAGAGTAAGCGATGCCTTCTGGTCCTTTTAAAGGAGCCATCATGACGAAATCCTGTCCGTTAGCATTGTTGTCATAGTCATTCCATCTGGCTAAGGAACCGCTGGAAACAGAACCAACCAGATTGACTTCTTCATTATTTAAAACTGCCATAAACTGGGTCTTGTCATCGGTGAAGACAGACTCTGGAAGCAGACCTTCCTGGCACAGTCCCTTCATGTATTCCAGACCTTCACGCCACTGATCCTGAACGAATGGAGCGATGACTTTGTCACCGGACTCGTCAAGAGTTAACACTGCCTGAGAGGATTTCATTCCTGGATAATAGATGAAGGAGTTCATAAGCGGAATGGTAATGTTCTCACCATAGGTACCGGCGGTGAAGCCATATGCCGGGATCTCATCTGCCTGTCCGTTGCCGTTTGGATCCTGGGTCGCAAATGCTTTTAAGACTTCTTTGTATTCATCGGTGGTTGTTGGAACATTCAGCCCTAATTTGTCTAACCAGGTCTGGTTAATGTAGAAACGATATGGTGTCATGTTCCATGCCTGTGGCTCGTACTGGGACATGGAGTAAATATTGCCGTCTGCGCTGGTAGTTCCTTCTAACATGATCTGACGGTCTTCTTCAGATACTAC
>CAKRWX010000211.1 GCA_934418055.1 uncultured Lachnospiraceae bacterium | reverse complement strand
CCATTTAACAGTGAGGGGTTTGAGTGTATCTATGGGCCTGAGGAAGCTCTGGCTGCAGTTGGGGAGCCACGTTTTTTCCACTGTAACGAAGACTCCTCGATTGTGCTGGCTGATTTGGCTGGGATTCCTCTGATCCAGTACCGCCGCTTTGATTCCATGCTGTCGGTGGCGTTTCAAAATGCTGGAATTGAGCCATCCATCTTCTGCCACAATGACGATGCCCGCACCTGCCTGTTATGGGCTTCTGCAGGACTTGGCGTGGCACTTGTACCAGAAACGATCACGAACCTGCCATTATCTAAAGGATTGTCTATCCACCGGATCGACAATGCGGACACCATGACCCGCATGGCGGCAGTGTACAAAAAAAGCGGATATGTGTCAAATATTGCTAAAGAATTTGTTTCCTATTTTCTTGCTAATTTTTCCCATACATGATACCATGTTCAGAGAAGCGCCCTGGGGATATGCCGTTTAGCAAGCTCTCGGAAAACACTGCCCCTATGGCCACAAATATCATGAGGTAACTTGTATATGATTGATCTGCTTGCCCATATCAAGGGGATTTTTGATAAATACAAGAAGGATGAAGTAACGGTTTACGCAGCCCAGGCATCCTTCTTTATTGTAATTGCCTTTTTTCCGTTTATCATGCTGCTGTTGACCGTGATCCAGTTAGTTCCAGGAGTCCAGAAATCCGACCTATTATCCCTTCTGGTCAATATCATGCCGGATATGTTCGACCCACTGGTAGTCATGATTGTTGATGATCTCTACACCAAATCTCCCGCTACCATCGTGTCCATCACCAGTATCACGGCACTCTGGTCCGCAGCCAGGGGAATGCAGGGAATCGAGAGCGGCTTAAACCGGGTATTTGAATCGCCACAGACCAAGGGATTTATCCTCCGCCGGATCATCTGTGCCGGTTATACCCTGCTTTTTATCGGGAGCTGTCTGGTCAGTCTGCTGCTTCTGGTTTTTGGCTCTACGATCCATGGCTTTCTCTCCCGACGTTTTCCATGGACACTGCCCTCCATCGGATTCCTGTTTGACCTACGGTCCCTGATGACCATGTGGCTGCTGTCCGTTGTGTTTACCTCCCTTTATACTTATGTGCCGGTTCACAAGCATACCCTGCGGAGCCAGGTTCCAGGGGCGGTGTTCGCAACCTTAGGCTGGATCGTTTTTTCCTACCTATTTTCTATTTATTTTAACCATTTCAGCAATTTTTCTTATATGTATGGAAGTTTGACGGCCATCGTGGTAGTCATGCTGTGGCTTTATATCTGCATCTGCATTCTTCTGATCGGAGCGGAAATCAATTATCACGAGGCCAGATATGGATCGATTTTCGAAAAAAAGAGGCAGTGACCCTTTTCCAGGGCACTGCCTCTTTCCCTATAACTGGTAAATTTTACTGTACTTCTCCTTCAAGTACTCCACATAATACTTCGGATTGAAATCCTCTCCCGTCACATCCTTTAAGATCTGGCGGCTGGTTTTCAACTTGCCATATTTGTGAATATTTTCACGAAGAAATTCACGGATCACAGAAATCTTTCCTTCCCGCAGCAGTCCCTCGAAATCCATCTGGGTCTTCATATACGCATAGATCTGTGCTCCAAAAGCACTTCCCAGAGCATAAGACGGGAAATATCCAAAATCACCCATGGACCAGTGGATATCCTGAAGCACGCCTTCGGCTACATTGGCCGGACGCACGCCCAGATACTCCTCATATTTATCTGCCCATACTTCCGGAAGATCTTTTACCTCTAAATCTCCCTCCATCAGCTGTTTCTCGATCTCATAGCGGATCAAAATGTGAAGGCTGTAAGTCAGTTCATCGGCCTGGGTGCGGATAAGGCTTGGCTGGACTTTATTGACTGCACGCACAAACTGTTCCAGAGTGACATTTCCAAGCTGCTCCGGGAATAATTCCTGGACTTTTCCATATACCGGAACCCAGAATGCCTCGCTGCGACCGATGATATTTTCAAAGAAACGGGACTGGCACTCATGCATACCCATGGAAGTTCCCTCTCCCAGAGGCGTCTGGGTCAGTTCATCTGGAATTCCCATCTCGTAGATGCCGTGGCCGGACTCGTGAATCACAGAAAACATGGAATCGTCCACCCGGTTATTGTACGCGGTGGTAATGCGGACGTCATGATTGTGAAGATTGGTGGTAAATGGATGGGCGCTGACCGCCATCACACCCTTATTAAAGTCAAAGCCAACATACTCTGCCAGATACCGTCCGATCTCCTCCTGCTTCTCATTTGGGAAATCACCGGTCAGAATCTTCTGATCGATCACAACGCCGGATTCCATGATCTGATGGAGAAATGGAACCAGCTCCTCTTTCAAGGTATTGAAAAACTGATCCAGAATCTCTGTGTTAAAGCCTTCTTCGTAATGATCCAGCATCACATTGTAAAGGGACTGACCTTCTTTTGCCTGGTAGAAGGCAAATTTCTTCTGATAGGAAATGATCTCCTCCAGAAGGGGCGCAAACCGGTCAAAATCCTGATTTTCTTTTGCCTCGGTCCAGACACGGGTTCCTTCGGAAGTCAGTTCGGAATATCTGCGGTATTCCTCTGCCGGAATGCACTCCAGACGCTCCAGCTCCTTCTTTACCTCACGGACAATGCCAGACTGGATTTCGGAAAGGCTGTCATCCTTTTCGCACTGCTCCACCAGTTCTTTCACCTGTGGATTGGACATGGTCTTCTGATACTCGCTGGACAGAACGCCCACCATCTTGGATGTGTAAGCTCCAGCCTCCTTTGGCGCTAAGGTCGCGTCATCCCACTCAAATAATACCAGGGCTGTTTTTAACGCCTGGGCCTTCTCCAGATATTCATTTAACTGCTCAAATGCCTGACTCATATGTGTATTCTCCTTTCGTATAGCAAAGCGGCCATGATAATCCAGAATCTCTCTCTTATCATGACCGCTTCGCCTTATAAAAATTCAGTCTTTCATCGAATCCGGTCTGCGGAACTCTAAAAATATTTCTTAGATCCCCACAGGTTGTTCTTTTTCAATTCCAGATACTCGTTGTACGCCTTCTCCAGAATCTGCTTCTCATTGGAGAACTTCAGCAGATGGTAAGCCTCGTAAAACTTATAATATCCAGAATCCATGAAATACTCTTCACGTTGTGGTTTACTGTAATAGCTGTCTGCCATCATCAGATACCAGTGTACATCCTTTTCCACCATATCCTGGGGCGTGTTGAATGAATACTGGCTTTTTCCAATATACTTGATAATGGAAGCGCTGACTCCGGTTTCTTCCTTCACCTCACGCAGTGCGGTGTCCCGGTACTCCTCTCCAGCTTCTACAGTCCCTTTCGGCAGAACCCAACCCTCGTATTTGTTTTTATAGTTCTTATACAAAACAAGAATCTTTCCTCGAAATATCACCACACCGCCACAGCTCGTTGCCTCAATCATTGCAATTCCTCCTGTTTTCAGCCATCTTGTGATCTGGCCTTTGGTGTGTCATCACAGACTGAGGCTAGTATAACTCTATTTGGGCAGATATGCAAGTGCAACTATCACTTCCTGCAAAAGCTTCCTGTGAAGGCCATATAAAAATTTCGGACACACCATAGCAGGAACCGCTATCCTTTGGCATCCAGGTATCCATCATCAGGAATGTAATGCCTTAAAAATCTTCTCGGAAGTGATCGGCAGTTCGCGGATACGGACGCCTGTCGCATTGGCGACTGCATTGGCAATGGCCGGAGACGGGGTGTTGATGACAATCTCGCCGATGGATTTCGCGCCAAATGGACCGGTCGGCTCATAGCTGCTCTCAAATTCCACACGGATAGTTCCCACATCCATACGGCTTGGGATCTTGTACTGCATAAAGGAATTCTCTGCCAGAACACCCTTTGGAGAATAGGTCACATCCTCAAAAAGCGCCATGCCAATTCCCTGGGCCAGTCCGCCTTCCGTCTGGATACGGGCCAGGTTCGGGTTGATGACCGTACCACAATCTACTACCGCTACATAATCGATCAGTTTTAACTCGCAGGTCTCCTTATCGATCTCGATCTCCGCAATTCCAGCCATATATGGAGGCGGGGAAACAGGAGACGTCTGAGTATCGCTGGCCATCAGGCTCTCATCAGAGAAGCACATGATCTTATTGCCGATGTCTTTTAAGGAAATGGATTTGCTTCCATCCGCATTGGACACGATTTTTCCATCAAATTCCAGTTCTTCCGGCGCGCACTCTAAGTAAACCGCCGCCCGGTCAATGATCTTCTTTCTTAATTTCTCACAGGTTCTCACTACTGCCATACCAGTCAGATAGGTGGTACTGGACGCATAAGAACCGGAATCGTATGGAGAAATATCCGTATCAACTCCATGAACCACGATATCGTCCACAGAACAGTCCATACAGTCTGCCGCCATCTGGGCCAGAATCGTATCGCAGCCGGTTCCCATATCGGAAGCGCCGATCATCAGACTGTAAAATCCGTCGTCATTCACCTTCATGGCCACAGACGCCACATCAATGCCGCTGATGGAAGACCCCTGCATCGCCATCGCCATACCGACCGCACGGATCTTGCCATTGCCCATATCGCGGCACGGATACTTCTCATCCCAGCCGATCATCTCCTTAGCCCGCTTCACACAACGGTTTAAGGCGCAGCTTCTGGCTGTCTCTCCATAGTAAGCAGGCATCACATCGCCCTCTCTTACCATATTTTTCTCACGAAGGGCAATGGGATCCATGGAAAGCTCTTTTGCCAGCTCATCTACGATAGATTCCACTGCGAAAAGGCCCTGAGTCGCGCCGTAACCG
>CAKRWX010000210.1 GCA_934418055.1 uncultured Lachnospiraceae bacterium | reverse complement strand
AGTTCTGGGGGCAGGTGGGACTGCTTCATGACATTGATTTTGAGCTGTATCCAGAGCAGCATTGTGTGAAGGCACCGGAACTGTTAAGAGAGGCTGGTGTTGGTGAAGACATGATCCATGCCATTGTCAGCCATGGTTATGGCATCTGTGTGGATGTGGCTCCGGAGCATGAGATGGAGAAAGTGCTGTTCGCCGCAGACGAACTGACTGGCCTGATCGGTGCGGCAGCGAAGATGCGCCCGTCCAAGAGCGTGATAGATATGGAAGTTTCCAGCTTAAAGAAGAAATTCAAGGATAAGAAGTTCGCGGCTGGCTGTTCCCGCGATGTGATCAAGCAGGGAGCGGAGCAGCTGGGATGGACACTGGAGGAGTTGATGGAGAAGACCATTCTGGCCATGCGTTCCTGTGAGAGTTCCATTCAGGCGGAGATGGAGACACTTGTGTAGCTCATAGACGGACACTTGTAAGCCAGTGGCGAAAAAACTGCTTGACAGATCGTTAGAAGAGGAGTATTATCCACATAAAACTGTCTCAAGGGACAGATACGCTGATACATAGGAGAATGTGATTATGAAGAAGGTAGTGAAATTTGGCGGAAGCTCACTGGCAAGTGCAAAGCAGTTTAAAAAGGTGGGGGATATCATCCGCAATGATAAGTCCAGACGTTACGTGGTTCCGTCTGCGCCAGGCAAGAGAAATGACAAGGACGAGAAAGTAACGGATCTGTTATATGAGTGCTACGATGCAGCAGCATCTGGCGGCGCTTATAAAAAGATTTTGGAGAAGATCAAAAAGAGATACGAGGAGATCATTGACGGATTGGATCTGAACCTGAATCTGGATCATGAGTTTGATAAAATCGAGGAGAATTTCCTGGCAAAGGCTGGCAGAGATTACGCGGCTTCCAGAGGTGAGTATCTGAATGGTCTGGTGATGGCAGAGTATTTAGGATATGAGTTCATCGACCCGGCAGAAGTGATCTTCTTTGACGAGCACGGTGTATTTGAGCCAGAGACTACCAATAAGGAACTGGCTGAGAGACTGGAGCATGTGGAGAGAGCCGTTATCCCAGGTTTCTACGGTTCCAAGCATGACGGTTCCGTTAAGACATTTTCCAGAGGCGGTTCTGATGTAACTGGTTCCATCGTGGCAAAGGCCATTCATGCAGATATGTATGAGAACTGGACCGATGTATCCGGTTTCCTGGTAACAGACCCAAGAGTAGTCAAAGATCCAGAGGTGATCGAGACCATCACCTACAGAGAGCTTCGTGAACTGGCATACATGGGCGCAAGCGTTCTTCATGAGGATGCCATTTTCCCAGTACGCAAAGAGGGAATCCCGATCAACATTCGTAACACGAATAAGCCGGAGGACAAGGGAACTCTGATTGTAGAGAGTACCTGCAGAAAGCCGAAATACACCATTACCGGAATCGCTGGTAAGAAGGGCTTCTGTTCCATCAACGTAGAAAAGGCCATGATGAACTCAGAAGTAGGGTTCTGCCGCAAGGTACTTCAGGTATTTGAAAAATATGGAATTTCCATTGAGCATATGCCATCCGGTATTGATACCATGACCATTTTCGTTCATCAGTCTGAGTTTGAGGAGTTTGAACAGTCTGTGATCGCCGGAATCCACAGAGCAGTCGAGCCGGATTTCGTAGAGATGGAATCGGATCTGGCACTGATCGCAGTGGTTGGACGTGGTATGAAGGCCAACCGAGGAACTTCCGGACGGATCTTCTCCGCACTGGCTCACGCAAGAGTCAATGTAAAGATGATCGACCAGGGATCCAGTGAACTGAATATCATCATCGGTGTGAAGAACTCTGATTTCGAGGCTGCCATCAAGGCAATCTATGATATTTTTATCACAACTGAACTGTAAAATCTGTGTGGGGGCGGTGCCGGAAGGTGCTGCCTCTTGTTTATATAACAGGAAATTCCGTTGGAATTACCCGTTATACAAAAAAGCGCTCCGCGGGGTGCAAAGCGCCAGTGGCGCTTGTTATGCACCGACCGAAGTGGAACGTAGACGCACTGCGGCGGAATGGAAGTATGTCGCTAAAGCGATCCGCCGCAGGCGGAGAATCCTGCGAGCAGGATTCTATTTTTATTTGCGATTAAAATGACGAAGAAACAGGAGAAGCGTGCAATGAAAACAGAATACATCGAAAAAATCTACGCCGGATGGCTTTCCAAGATCATCGGCATCCGTTACGGTGCTCCGGTAGAAGGCTGGGATTATGACAAGATCCGGGAACTGTACGGGGATTCTCTTCCAGATTACCCGGTTTCTTATAAAACTTTCGCGGCGGACGACGACAGCAACGGCCCATTTTTCTTCCTTCACGCCCTGGAGGACGCAGGAATTCTGGAATCCGGACGGGAATTGCAGCCTCAGGACGTGGCAAGGGCATTGTTAAATTATGCGCCTTATGAGCACGGATTTTTCTGGTGGGGCGGTTACGGCGTTTCCACAGAGCACACAGCTTACTTAAATTTGAGAAATGGGATCCAGGCACCGGACAGCGGCAGCATCCAGTTGAATGGAACCACCATGGCAGAGCAGATTGGTGGTCAGATCTTTGTGGATACCTGGGGATTTGTAAATCCGGGAAAGCCGGAGCGCGCGGCAGCCATGGCAAGAGCGGCAGCTTCCGTAACCCATGATGGAGATGGCTTAAATGGTGCGGCGTTTGTGGCAGCCTGCATCAGCGCGGCATTTGAGGAGACGGATATCCGGACCATCATCGAGACAGGACTTTCTTTCGTGGATCAGGGGAGCGCCTATGAGAAGGTGGTGCGGGATGTGATGGCATTTTATGACCGGGATGAGGAAAGGGAAGATCCAGAATCTTTCCGGAAATGCTATGAGTGGATCCGGGAAAATTACGGCTATGACAAATACCCTGGAATCTGTCACATTATCCCCAACATTGCCGTGATGATCCTGGCATTATGCTATGGAAATGGCGGTTATGAGCGGACGCTGGAGATCTGCAATCTCTGTGGCTGGGATACGGACTGCAACGTGGGAAATGTGGCGTCGATCATGGGTGTTCACTGCGGTCTGGATGCCATTCACCGGAAATGGAGAAAACCGGTGGATGATCTGTTGATCTCTTCTGGTGTGATGGGATCCATGAATATCGGGGATATTCCGGAACAGGCGGCTTATATGGCGCGGATCGCTTACAGGTTAGACGGGGAAAACATTCCAGAGGAGTGGAATCCGGTATTAGATCCAGAGCCTGGAACCAGACGGCTTCATTTCCAATATCCAGGTTCCACCCACTCCATGCACCTGGCTCTGGAGCCATCAGGAGTTCATCCGGAGACCGGACAATGGAAACTTAGAAACCGGAACCAGAGCCTGGAACTGAGAGCGCCTGGCATTTTAGCAGGAGAGACTCTCTATCTCTACCACAAGACCATGTATGTCCCGACAGATTTTGACGACAGCCGCTATGACCCGGCATTTTCTCCGATTCTGTATCCGGGACAGACCGTATCCGCGGCATTTGCCCTGGCGGAAAGCAGTCCGGTGGTGAAAATTTCCTTATATGTGAGAGATCTGGATTCAGGTAAAGTGCTGGAAGGTGACCAGAGACTGTTACAACCGGGAGAAGAGACAGAATTGGCGTTTGCAATCCCGGCAGATTTTGGTTCCAGCATCCAAGAGGCTGGACTTTGCATCCGTCCTATGGGCCAGATCCGTGAGTGCTTTGACCTGACTGCGAACTTAAAAGAATTGAAATTCAGCGGAAAGGCTTCTTACCACCTGGACTGCGCAAAGGCAGTTGCTGAACGGTGGCAGAGCAGTCTTCATGAGGAGATCCGCCCATTTACCCGATTAAAGGGAAATGTTTATGTCCAGGAGGACGGCGTTCACATATCCTGTGCCGATTACGGACAGATCTATACAGGCGACCGGGAGTGGACCGATTATCAGGTGGTTTATGAGGCAGCGCTGAAACGGGGCGGACAGTTCCAATTCCTGGCCAGAGTCCAGGGCAGTCTCCGGTATGTGGGCGTGGCGCTGCTGTCTGGAGACCGGTTTGCGCTGATCCAGAGCCGAAATGACGAACACGGGCATGAAATTCTGGCAGAAACGCCATATATCTGGAAATCCGGCGATACGGTCCGTGTCCAGATTCAGGTAAAAGGACAGGAACTTACGGCGAAAATCGACGGACAGGAAGAAGAACGGCTTCACGTAATATTGCAAAAACCACAGGATGGCAGTGCCATAACCAAAGGTGCCATTGGCGTTGGTGTGATGTCTGGAAGCCATATGATCCTGAAAAACCTGGAAGTAAAACCGTGCTAAAACAAAAAATTTAACAAAAACTTGAAAAAACCGACAAGAAAAGGACATATGTCCTTTACGAACCCGGATGGTCTATTTATAATCTATCTTAAAGCAAATGAATAATACATTAGATAAACTTATTAATAAACAGTAGTAACATTAATAAGCAAATTCCCCCATCATTTGCGGAAAGAGGATTACATGGAGACCATCCGGGTTTTATTTGATACGGATCTGGGCGATGACGTAGATGATGCGGCGGCGCTGATTCTGGCACTTCGCAGTCCAGGAATTCAGATTGCAGGCGTGACAACGGTATTTAAAGATACCAGAAAGCGCCGGGAACTGGTACAGGATTTGCTTGCACGGGCGGGAAGACCAGAGATTCCGGTGTACGCCGGATATGGAAAAGCCTTTGTGGAGCGCCGGTTTGATGAAACAGAAGAACCGATCCAGTACGGGCTGTTAGAACAGGCAAAGGCCGGTACAGACGATGACACAGAAGTAGGACAGTGTGCGGTAGAT
>CAKRWX010000209.1 GCA_934418055.1 uncultured Lachnospiraceae bacterium | reverse complement strand
AAGCTCCCACTGACAGATCGCGAAGCGACTGCGTTCATGAGCAAGTAGCGAAGCGGATTGCGAATGTCCGCTTTACGAACGGTAAGTATAGAAAAAGGTAACAATTCAGTATATCCATGAAAAAATGTCCCGCTGGCAGGTTGATATCTGTGGCGGGACATTTTCATGGCATCATTTTCAAGGACGATTCAATCGTCATGTACCTGGTTGTTCTATTGGTTTTACTGGGCTGTTCTGGATGCTGTCAGCCATGAGCGTTTCAATGTCTTCGCTGACCTGTGCGTATTTTTTCGGTGGGACCGGAATCACGGTACCGTCCTGCATCTGGATCTCATAGCGGGACAGGTTCTGGATCTTTAATACATTGACCAGATAGCTGCGGTGCGGGCGGTAGAACTGTTCTGGAAGCATCTTCCGGATCTGTTCGATCAGCAGACGGACGCGGATGGTTCCATTTTGGGTATAAATATCGCAGAATTTGCCTTTGCCGCCGCAGACATACAGGATATCTTCGTGGCGGATATAGTAGGTAGAGGAATCTGTTCCCCGGACTACCAGCCGGTTGGCATCCATCTCTTTCTGCAGCGTTTCAAAATGATTCAGCAGATGTTTCCGTTCGAATTCATCAAAATGCGTTGGATAAATCGTATCCCGCTCATCCACTTCCATTCCATTAGAAATATGGATCACGGCATACCGCCACTGTGGAAATTGTTCTGTTTTGTGCTTTTTCCAGAACAGAGTCACCCGCTGGTGATGCATGGAGATGTGGCCGCTGGGATAATAGGTATACACGAGAAAGCGGACCAGAACTTCACAGGAGGAGCGGGACCCGGTGACCATACGGGAGGACATCTGGGCAGTACGAAACTGCAGGGAATGGCTTTCCTGTGCAAAAGCATTTAACAGATTCTGCTTACCTTCCATATACTGCCGGATCGCAGGACCGATCCAGATAATGTCATCATCCATATATTCGAAGAACAGCCTGCGGTCATTGGCGTAGTATTTTTCAATCAGCTGTACCGTTAAGGCTTCAAGATTTAGATCCATAGGCTCCTCCTTCGTAAAGAGATTCTCTGTGTCAATTTTAGTATAATTATGAGAGAAAAGCAAGGCTTATTCTGTCGCTCATTTCTGAGAAAAGTCATTCATTTCCGGACAATCACAGAAAATAAACCGATATGTTATAATATTTTCCAAAAGGAGGGTTCGCGTATGGGTTTATTCAGCAATAACAAAAAATTATGTCCGATCTGTGGAAATCCGACACCGAGAATCTTTTCAACGAAGGTCGAGGGAACGCCGATCTGTAAAGAGTGCGATAAGAAAGCGGATCAGCTTCCGCTGGGAACTACCGATACCATGACGCTGGATCAGTTTCAGGCTTATCTGGATTTTTATGAGGCCAACCAGCCTTTGCGCCAGCTGTTTGAAGAGACAGAACGTGTGGGATTCAATTCCTTCTCCGGAGATCTGATCTTAGACCAGGCACATGGCTTATTCCGGCTGAAAAATGATGAAAATGCCCTGGTATTTGAGATGAAAGATCTGATCTCCTTCCAGGTATTAGAAGATTCCCGTCCGTTATTTATCAGTGAAGGTAAGAATCTCCGCACCTTTCAGAGTGATGTTCCAGAGAAAGCCAATGCCATGGCTCCGCAGATTGGCCAGTTTGTACTGATGCGCCAGCAGTTTGAGAACATGGAAAATATGGCAAGAATGTTAGAAAAGCAGAGCGGCGATCAGAAGCAGAACCGTTATGACAGTTCCAACAGACCAGAACGTCCTTATTTTGATGTCCCGGCTCCGTTTGAGAGTTTCTTCGTGGATCTGAAACTGAACCATCCGTACTGGAGAAGCTTCCGCGGCGAGATCACTGCACCAGGCTTTGACCGGGATTATCCAAGTCTGGATTCCTACTTAAAGAGCTATCAGAAAAAGGCTGATAACCTTCACGCCTTTGCCAGAGACTTCATCCACATGATGAATCCGGGCGCACAGGAAATCTATGACGGCGTAGAGACATCCAGACCACAGGCCGCTCCACAGGTAACTCCACAGCCAGTACCACAGGCTGCTCCAGCTCAGGCATCCGATCCCATCCAGGAGATCCAGAAGTACAAACAGCTGTTTGACGCCGGGGTGATCACGGAGGCGGAGTTTACGGCGAAGAAGAAGCAGCTGATGGGGATTTAAGGTTTTGGCGGTATACGAATTAAAATAATAGAAATATTGAGAAAGATGGAGAGGATGAAAAAACATTTTCTCCATCTTTTCTGCAAGTTTGGCAGATTTTGTGTAATGGAAGATTTCTTGTACCGGTTGCGGATCGGTGCTATACTGTAGTTATAAATTGATAAAGTGTGCTCCCGTATTATCAGAAGATACGGAAGCAAAAATTTGCTTAGACAGCAGTATAGGAAAGTGAGAGGGAAAGACGTATGAGAAGAAGAAAAAGAAGAATCCTGGCAGCAGGAATGGCTGTAGTAATTACATGCAGCCCGTATGGTTCTGTGCCGAAAACTTATGCAAACACGAACTTTTATCAGATTAAGGAAATTGAGGGTCTATCCGATCAGGTTCAGTATCAGAAGGTTCCATATGGTACCCGTTATCAGGATCTGCAGATGCCAGACAGCATCGACGTTTTTGTTAAGCTGGGGGGGGCAGAAAGTAGATGCAGCGAAACCAGAAGAGACTGGTGAAGTAGAAGAGGCCACCGAAGGGGAAGATACAGCTGAATCCATTGAGACAGAAGAATCGGAAGAAGTGGAGTCTGAAGTAGACGACACAGAGGAAAATGAAAGTGAAGAAACTGTAGCGAACGATGCTGAATTTGATTCTGATTCAGAAGAAGAGTCTACGGAAGAAAATTCAGAAGAGAAAGAGGAATCTACAGAAGAGAATTCTGAAGAGGAGACTTCTGCCTCAGAGAAAACTGATGAAAGTTTTGATCAGGAAGAGGGTGTAGACGAAACGGAGGATTCTGACAATGTAGATATGTCAGAAAATGATGCTGAGGAGGATGAGGACGGTTTCTGGAGAAAGATTAAGGTAACCTGGGTCCTGGATGAGGAAGAAAGCCAGGCGTCCAGTTATGATGGAAAAACTCCAGGTGTTTATCTGTTCCGAGCAAAACAGAAAAACAGCAATTACGTGGTGGACGAAGAGGAACTTCCTACCATCCAGATCACAGTTATGGAAAAGGGTCAGGAGACCACGGTATTGGAATTTGTACCACTGGAAGAGACAGTTGCCGAACAGTATCTTTCTATTGGCAGTAAAGAGTCTGATATCCAGCTTCCAGAGCAGTTAACAGTACGTGAGACAACGGGAGAAGAGACCACAGAGCGGGTATTGACGGGAATTACATGGAAATTAGATGCAGAAAACAGCACTTATTCAGAATTTCAGGGCGGACTTGCGCCGGAAGATTATTTTGATCATTTTACGGAGGACGGAGAACCAGAGGAAACCGAAGAAAAGACCTGGGAAGGCTATGAAAAGGCCAACGAGGAGTACAATGGCGCAAGCTACACCTACCTCCCGGTGATTCCAGAGACAGAAGAAATCCCGGAAGAAACCAGTCTGCCAGAGATTCATGTGCAGGTGGGAGAAGCTGAGATTGCGGTGTATAGCAGCAGGACAGGGATAACGGGCAGTGGCAAAGAGGATGATCCGTATCTTGTATACAGTAATGAAGATTGGGTAACAGTTACAACGCAGAGACCATATAGTAATTCTGGTAATTTGCAGGGATGTATTCGGCTAGAGGGAAATATTGAATTTGACAAGCTGGATGCAGCTGTCCAGGCTAAGACATTAAATTTAAGCGGAAAAACAGTTGATGGAAATGGATATTCGATCAAAAATCTTACAAAACCATTGTTTGGAGTTGCGAATGGTACAGTAAAGAATCTGGTTTTGTCTGGTGTGTCAATTGAGGAGACATCAAATGGAAAGCATGTGGGTGCAATTGCCGGAGCAGTAACAGGCGCTTTGACTGTTGAGAATTGTTATGTAACAGGCAGTACGGATAGCGAAGCTTTTATCGCCAACAGAGGGAACTATGCAGCAGGCGGATTGATTGGCCAGGTTCAGAGTGGTTCTGGTTCTGTAACCATCAAAAACTGTGTCGTTCATGCCAATGTTGAAAATACAGGAATTGTTTCGAAAGATTCCCTGGCGGGCGGGTTGGTCGGATCTGTTTCCACCAGTAACCGCTTAAACATTGAAAATTGTATTGCCATGGGAACTGTCTCAACGAAGGGTGGCAGAGGCGCAGGCGGATTAGTGGGCGGACCAAACATGAAGGTTACGATTCATAACAGCGCAGCGCTGCAGAAATCAGTTTCTACAGGAAGCTGGAGTAGTTATGTTGGCAGAATTTTTGGTTATAGCAGTGGTGGCCCTTATGTGTCAGGAAGTAATAATTATGCCTATGCAGATATGGCAGGCGGATATAATGGCGGCGGAAAATTCCCAGAGCAATCAGAACACAATGGTATAAATGCAGATAAAAAGGATCTCTTGACAACGAATTTCTGGAACAACACCATTGGCTGGGCAGAAAATACAAACTGGACAATTGACGAAGAAGGTCAGCTCCCTACTCTTAAAACAACAAATGGCAAGGTCATATTCTCCGGCGCAGATATCCCGGAGTATCTGGAAAACACGGATCAGGTAACTGGAACCGTTACCGATGGTGCAGAAAGTGGAATTGAGGGTGCAGAACTTACTTTTAAGAAAGGCAGCAGTGAGAAAACCGCGACAACCGATGCAGATGGAGCTTTTCAGATTGACCTTGCCAATGGAACTTATGATGTGACAATCAAAAAGATCGGATATTTTACAAATAC
>CAKRWX010000208.1 GCA_934418055.1 uncultured Lachnospiraceae bacterium | reverse complement strand
TGATGGGATTTTTGCTTTCTAGCCTATGTGTTCTTACGGTCAGCGCAGCATGTGCGCAGACCTACTGAATAGTTACCATTTATTTCAGTTCAGTCAGATACTCCTCATATTTCTCCCGATTGATGGTGCGAAGTCCGCACCCTTTCTCCAGAATTCCGAAAAGCTTTTTCTGCTGAACCTCGGTCAGAAATGCAAAACTGCCTTCCTGTTTCCTTTGTTCGATTATGTCCGCAGCCTCCTTACGGAAAATCAGCTGCAGTGCCCGGTAATGTTCAAAGATTTCCTCGGACATCTCGTCTATGGTGTCAATTAACAGGGCCATCTGGTCCAAATCAAGAATATTCAAATTTTGAAAATATGTTACAATATCGGCATAGTTTGCCTTATCCTTTACTGCCTCTCTAATATCCATACCAATCCCTATATCTTCGTAAATTGTATTCTTACGGTCAGTGCAGCAAATGCACAAACCTGCTGAACAGTTCCTACTATCTCTTTATTGAAGCCGCCGGAGCTTGATCCCGGCGGCTTCACCTGTTGCTTTATGCCTGTCTGATTCTGTCAATCCTTGTAAAATTAGTTGCCCAGAGTCTCATTTACGCCGTCTAACAGTGCTTTCGCAGCTGCTGCAGCATCATAATCATCAGAGCTTAATTTACCAAATACTTTGTAGTAAACGCCATCTGGATTAGCCTTTAAGTCATTGTGCTCGAACTTGGAATCCAGTGGGAACTTGGAGTGATCCATAACTTTTGCATTTGCTTCTTTTACTAATGCGTTGCCAAGATTCTTCTCATCTAATACTGTCTTTGCTGCTGTGGAACATGGGATACCACGCTCAGTAGCGCAGATCTCGATGCCTTCCGGATCATTTAACAGGTAGTTGATCAGCATTGCTGCTTCCTTTGGATGAGCAGAGTTAGCGGAAACTGCAAGACCCATGGAGATCTTGGTAAATCCACCGTTGTAATCACCAAATTTGATGAAATCGCCAATTACGAATTCCTGGTTTGGTTTGTTGGTACTCTCAACAACTGCCTTCTGGAACTTGGATGCAGAAGAATCCCACTCGAAGATACCTGCGTACTTACCATCGATCCATTTTGCGTTCTTATCAAGAGAATCAGCCATATCGCCATTGATGGTTGCCAGTGTTGGAATCACATGGCCATCTTCCAGTTTGTTGATGAAGTCCATGCCAGTTGCGATCTCTTCTTCTGTATACTGTACTTCGCCATTCTCTACCCATGGTTTTCCATATACGGACTCCAGATAATATACTAAGAAGATCATACGATCATACTCGCTAAGCGCTAATGGATAGTAATCCTCGTTGTAAGCCTTGAATGCCTCACCTGCTGCAAATAAGGAAGCCTCATCTGTTGGCAGAGCAACGCCAACCTCGTCAAATGTGGTCTTATTCCAGTAGAACAGACGTCCGGTTAATGCTACCGGCACTGCCATTAATTTGCCATCTGCTTTGCAAAGCTCCAGAGCATCAGATGGGAACTGTGTCAGATCCAGAACATCGGAGTAATCCTCCAGATTTGCAAAGTTTGTACCGTTACCGCTGTAGGACTCGATCCAGTTCCAGTTGATCTGCATTACATCTGCTGCATTGCCGCCCATGATGTTTAATGCCTGTTTCTCTTCCCAGCCGGACCATGCGCCGTACTCGGTAGTTACGGTAATATATGGATATTTCTCCATGAAAGCTGCTACTGCTTTCTCTGTTGCCTCATGTCTGGAGTCACCGCCCCACCAGGAGAACTTTAATTCCACTGGTTCCTGGCTGTCTGCTGCATCACCTGCTGCAGAAGACTCTGCTGCTGTCGTATCAGCCGCTGCTGCTGCGGTTGTCTCTTTTGCAGTGTTGCTGCCGCCGCATGCTGCTAAAGACAGTGTCATGGCGGAAGCCAGTGTCAGGGACATTGCTTTTTTAATGCTTCTTCTCATAATAATTACTCTCCCTTTCCTATTTTGTGTGCGCTCCTGGTTGCAAATTTCAATGTTGCAAAGGTTTGCACAGTCTTGCAAAAAATTATGCATATCCGACATTCTCGTCGCTTCGCGATTGTACTGTGTCAAAAACATGCACCATTTCTTGTTGATATCTGTATTATAGCATTGTTTATATTGCTTGTCTATTATGTATTTTGTCTATTTTTTCACCATCTTTTTGGTGCTAATGACTAATTTCTTTTCTATGCCGCCTATGTTAATATATACTATATGCAAACGTTTGAAACACAAAGTTTTCAGCAATTATAGAAAGAGGTATAAGCTATGAAAATCCTGGACCGCTATATTGATCAGCTTTTAGAAAAAAGCAGCCCTCAGGCGCCGATCTGGAATATCGAAAAGATCCGGCAGGGGGCAAAACCTTCCTGGAACTATATTGATGGCTGTATGATCAAGGCCATTCTGGAACTTTATCACATTAAGAAGAACCCGGCTTATCTGGAATTTGCCGATGCATTTATCGATTATTTTGTACATGAAGACGGTTCCATCCTTTCCTATGACCCGAAGGAATATAATCTGGACAATGTCAATGCCGGCAAGACCTTATTTGACTTATATAAACTGACCGGTAAAGAGAAATACCGCAAGGCCATGGATACGGTATACAGCCAGCTTCAGGGCCAGCCTCGCACCTCCACCGGCAATTTCTGGCACAAGATGATCTATCCGAACCAGGTATGGCTGGATGGTCTTTATATGGCACAGCCGTTTTATATGCAGTATGAGCTGACTTTCAATGAAGGAAAAAACTGTCATGACAGCTACCAGCAGTTTCTCACCGTTTACGATAAGATGCGGGATCTGAGAAATGGTCTGTATTATCATGCTTACGATGATTCCAGGGAGAGTTTCTGGTGTGATAAGGTGACCGGGCTTTCCGATAATTTCTGGCTGAGAGCCCTTGGCTGGTACGCCATGGCGCTGATCGACACCATGGAAGTCATGCCGGAATCCATGAAGGAAGAAAAAGAAAATCTGGGCCGGATCTATCATGAGCTGATCGATTCCATGCTTCCATACCAGGATGAAGAGACCGGCATGTGGTATCAGGTAGTCAACCGCGGCGGTATCCGTCCAAACTATCTGGAGACCTCCGGCTCTGCCATTTTCGCTTACGCCATCATGAAGAGCGTGCGGCTGGGCTTCCTGGATGCTTCTTATTTCGCTTACGGAAAGAAAGCTTTTGACGGAATCTGTGAGAAATATCTGCCTGAGAAAGACGGCGAGCTGCAGTTAGGCGGCATCTGCCTGGTAGCAGGTCTGGGAAATAAAGAGATGCGGGAAGGCACCTTTGATTATTATATGAGGGAGCCTGTGGTGAAGAACGAAGCCAAGGGCGTGGCACCGTTGATTTTGGCGTATGTGGAGGTGCTGCTGGCGGAGTAATTTTCTGCAAATATCATTACAACAGTTCAAAAAAGCGGAGGAAAACGAACATTTTTTCCTCCGCTTTATATATTATCAATTTCTACCCATGCTTCTTCAAGTGTCTGGACTTTTCCCTGCTCAACATCATCAAGGGCTTCATCCAATGTTTTCAGTAACAATTTCATCTTTGTATTTTCATCATAAGTAAAAGTGTTTGGAATGAATGCTTATATGTCAAGGAGGGGCATGTCCACAATCGGACACGCCCCTCCTTTATCATATCTCTTACTTCAGTTTTAATTATCTGGACAGGACTACATCGTATGCAGCGCCCATGCCCTTCTCTTCGATCAGGTCATAGTACTCCTGAACAACTGGAAGCATATCGCTTAAATCCTGGCCCCAGTACTCGGACTTCTTTAAGATGTCTGCTACGGAAGCAGTCTTCATGAACTTCATGATCTCTTCATCATCGTTCGCCTCATCGGTGCGATAGAATGCGATCAGAGCTGCCAGAGAGAATGTCAGACCCTGTGGATAGGAACCTTTCTCCTCTTTGTACTCTAAGATAGTCGGCAGAACTCTTGCTTTAAACTTAGAAACAGAGTTCAGTGCGATGGACAGCAGCATGTGTTTGATGAATGGGTTGGAGAATCTCTCCAGAACTGCTGCGCCGAACTTACGGTTATCCTCGGTATCACCGATAGTAGGAATGATCTCCTCGAAGATGCATTTCTTTAACAGAGCGGATACTTTCTCATCCTTTAAGCACTGTCCTACCGTCTCTAAACCGTACAGACGAGCACCTAATACCATAGAAGTATGAGCGCCATTTAAGATTCTTACTTTTCTCTTCTTGTATGGATCTACGTTGTCAGTCCAGATTACATTGAAACCAGCCTTCTGCAGTGGAAGCTCGTCCTCGTGATGTCCCTGGATTACCCACAGATGGAAGATCTCAGCGGTATCCATCATGTTATCCTGCTCGCCGATTCTCTCGCACAGAGCTGCATGCTCGTCTCTTGGGAAACCGGTTACGATACGGTCTACTAAGGTAGAGCAGAAATCATTCTCGTTCTTTAACCATGCTTTGAACTCATCGCCCAAGTTCCACAGATCTGCGTACTGTTCGCAGCATTTCTCCAGTTCCTCGCCGTTGTGGTCGATCAGCTCGCAGGACAGAATGATGAAGCCCTTTAAGCCTAACTGGAATCTCTTATATAATAACTGGGTCAGTTTGCCTGGGAAGCTCTTTGCCGGAGCATCCTCAAACTTGTTGTCTGCTACGAACTGGATACCAGCCTCAGTGGTGTTGGAAACGATGAAGCGGAAATCCGGGTTCTCAGCCAGTGCCATGTATGCTGCGTTATCTGTGTATGGATTAACACATCTGGAAATCACATCGATGTGCGTATGCTCGTCAACGACCTGACCATTATCAATTCCTCTTAAGAACAGGTTGTACTCGCAGTTCTG
>CAKRWX010000207.1 GCA_934418055.1 uncultured Lachnospiraceae bacterium | reverse complement strand
ATCTGCCCAGTCTTTCCCTGGGCAAGAAATTTCAGGCCATGTTAGGAGATATGGGACGGTTTGGCGTGTCTGTACGTGGCGTATACGGCGAAGGCAGGGAGAATTACGGTTCCATTTACGAAGTGTCCAATGTAAAGACCATGGGACAGACGGAGCGGGATCTGGCAGAACTGGTGGGAAAGGTTGCGCTGCAGCTCAATGACCAGGAAAACCAGGTGCGGCAGATGACCTTGGAGAACCACCGGTTAGAGCGGGAGGACGAGGTCTATAAGTCCTATGGCGTGTTAAAATATGCCAGAAAGCTTTCTATGAAGGAGGCTATGACGTATCTGTCCCATCTGCGGGCGGGCATCTGTGACGGCGTGATCGCCTTAGAAGGGCCATGTCCGGTTTATGGGCTGATCCTGGGGATCCAGAATGCCAATCTGATGAAGATCGCGGATCACCCGTTAGATAAAGATGAATTAGATGGCGCGCGGGCCAGCTATATCCGTGACCATCTGCCAGATATCAAATCAGTATAAAACCAGTATAACGGTTTCAAAGGCCGGCACATTTGCAGGGCGGATGATTGAGATTGAGACCGTTAAAGACCAGGAGGAATTTGCATGATTGATCGTTTTACAGAGAAGGCCAAGGATGCCATCGGACTGGCGGTAGATGCCGCGGAGTCCTTAGGACATCACTATGTGGGCACCGAACACCTGCTCATCGGCCTGATCCAGGAAGGAACCGGCGTGGCAGCCAGAGTTCTGGACGAATGCGGTGTCAAAGAGGAGAAGGTGTTGGAGCTGATCAGCGAACTGATCAGTCCCAACAATGCGGTTGGAACCGCAGAGCGCAGCACCTACACTCCAGGAGCCAGAAAAGTGATTGAGAACAGCTACCGGGAGGCGGTGCGTTTCAAAGCGCCACTGATCGGTACAGAGCATATCCTGATCGCCATGATCAAGGAAAATGACTGTGTGGCATCCAGATTGTTAAATACCATGGGTGTCAGTGTCCAGAAGCTGTATCTGGATCTGTTGAATGCCATGGGCGAGGACGTATCTGCCGGAGGCAAGGAAGAATTCCAGCAGGCAGCCAAAGCGAAGGGAAAAGGAACTCCGACCCTTGACAGCTACAGCCGTGATCTGACGGCCTTGGCAAGAGATGGAAAGCTGGATCCGGTGATCGGAAGAGAGCAGGAGATCCAGCGGGTGATCCAGATCTTAAGCCGAAGAACGAAAAATAACCCGTGTCTCATCGGAGAGCCGGGTGTTGGTAAGACTGCGGTAGTTGAAGGACTGGCACAGCGGATCGCCGCCGGTGACGTGCCGGAGACCATTGCCCAGAAACGGGTGATGACTCTGGATCTGTCCGGTATGGTGGCAGGTTCCAAGTACCGCGGTGAATTTGAGGAGCGGATCAAGAAAGTATTGTCCGAGGTGATGAATGACGGCCAGGTGCTGTTATTTATCGACGAGATCCACACCATCATCGGTGCAGGCGGCGCAGAGGGTGCCATTGACGCATCCAATATCTTAAAGCCGTCCCTGGCAAGAGGAGAACTGCAGCTGATCGGTGCCACCACACTGGAGGAGTACCGGAAATATATCGAGAAAGATACGGCCTTAGAGCGCCGTTTCCAGCCAGTGACCGTGGAGGAGCCGTCTGAGGACGAGTCCTATGAGATTTTAAAAGGCTTACGGGGCCGCTATGAGGAGCATCACAAGGTGACCATCACCGATGAGGCTCTGCGGGCTGCGGTGAAATTATCCGCCCGTTACATCAACGACCGTTTTCTGCCAGATAAAGCCATTGACCTGATCGATGAGGCATCTTCCAAGATCCGTCTTTCCAGCTATATGGAGCCGGAGGAGATCAAGACGCTGGAGAAGGATATTGAGACTTTAGAGCGTCAGAAGGAAAATGCCATCAAGGCAGAGGCTTACGAGAAGGCCGGGGATATCAAGAAAAAACAGGCGAAGAAGCGGGAAAAGATCGACAAGATCCGCGATAAATGGAAAAAAGAGCGGAACAATAAAAATCTGGTTGTCAGTGAGAATGAGATCGCGGACGTGGTATCCGGCTGGACCAAGATCCCGGTGCGGAAGCTGGAAGAGGAGGAATCCGAGCGGCTTCAGAAGCTGGAGGAGATCCTGCACAAGCGGGTCGTAGGACAGGAAGAGGCAGTTATCGCCATTTCCAAGGCCATCCGCAGAGGCCGTGTGGGCTTAAAGGATCCGAAACGCCCCATTGGTTCTTTCTTGTTCTTAGGACCGACCGGTGTCGGTAAGACGGAGCTGTGTAAGGCCCTGGCAGAGGCTATGTTTGGCACGGAAAATGCCCTGATCCGGGTTGATATGTCGGAGTATATGGAGAAGCACAGCGTCTCCAAGATGATCGGTTCCCCGCCAGGATATGTGGGATACGAGGAAGGCGGCCAGTTGAGTGAGAAAGTCCACAGAAATCCGTATTCCGTGATCTTATTTGATGAGATCGAGAAAGCCCATCCGGATGTATTTAATATTTTACTTCAGGTGCTGGACGACGGCCACATCACCGATGCCCAGGGAAGAAAGATCGATTTCAAGAATACCATCCTTATTATGACTTCCAACGCAGGCGCAGAGAACATCATTGCGCCAAAACGTCTTGGATTTACGTCTGTGGACGATGAGAAAGAGAAGTACCGGTTTATGAAAGACCGGGTGATGGACGAGGTAAAACGGATCTTTAAGCCGGAATTTTTGAACCGTATTGACGAGATCATTGTGTTCCATCCGCTGAACAAGGAGAACATGAAGGAGATCGTTTCCATTATGCTGTCTACCATCAACAAGAGAGCCATGCAGCAGATGGGAATTGAGCTGGATGTGGATGAAAGTGGTAAGGAATACTTAATTGACAAGGGCTATGATGAGAAATACGGAGCCCGTCCGCTGCGCCGCGCCATCCAGAGTCTGCTGGAAGACAGCCTGGCGGAGAAGATCTTAGACGGAACCGTCAAAGAAGGAGATCAGGTGCTGGTTTCCAAAGGGGAGAACGGACTTACCTTTGAAACGAAAAAAACCACTGGCAAAGTGGAAGAAGTTCGTGTATAATTCAGATATCAATACTCTAGGAGGAAGTAAGACATGCCGGTAATTGAAGAATTAATCCGCACAGAAGGAGACGGAAGCATCAGTTTTGGTAATTACAAACTGGACAAGAAAGCAAAATTAGAGAATTTTGAACATAAGGGCGATTTATATAAAGTAAAAACCTACAATGAGATTACCAAACTGGAGAGAAATGGAATGTTCGTTTATGAGTCTGTTCCTGGAACAGCCGTAGAGCATTTCGTTGCAGAGGACTGGGGTGTAGAATTCCTGGTAGAAAGCGCTGAGGACGTACAGATCACCGTTCAGTTAGAGGACGATACCGAGTATGAGGTATTTGTGGATGACGTGGCTGTTGGCGGTATGAAGACCAACATGAGCGGTAAATTAAACTGCAGCGTGGAGTTGAATGAAGGCGTAACCGCAAAGGTTAAGATCGTTAAGAGATAATTGACCGTACGAAAGAAAAGGGGAAGGAGGAGATCCTTCCCTTTTTTTGAGTAATGAGCAAAAGTCCATGATTGCGTGAGATCTCGGAGAATATCGTGATAATGAGTGAAATCCGCAGGGTGTGTTTTGAAAGTTACGAAGGGAAATCCGCGTGCGTTTAGGAGGAGAAGAACGATGGCAAAGGCGAAAACAACTGCATTTTTCTGCAAGGAGTGCGGTTATGAATCAGCGAAATGGATGGGGCAGTGCCCGGCATGTAAGGAGTGGAATACCTTTGTGGAGGAGCCCATTGTGAAAAAGGATTCCTCTCCATCGGGGAAAATACGTCTGACAGAGCGGAGAAAGCCAGTGGCGTTGTCTGAGATCTCCATTGAGGAAAAAGACCGGGTCTCCACTGGATACCAGGAGTTAGATCGGGTGCTGGGCGGAGGTGTGGTAGGTGGCTCTCTGGTGCTGGTAGGCGGTGATCCGGGTATTGGCAAATCCACACTTCTTCTGCAGGTCTGTCGGAATCTGGCGGCCAAGGGCCAGAAGGTATTGTATATCTCCGGAGAGGAATCCTTAAAGCAGATCAAACTCCGTGCAAACCGGATCGGTGCGGTCAGCGGGCAGTTATTATTCTTGTGTGAGACCAGCCTGGAGACGATCCAGGAGACCATCCGTGAGACGAAGCCGGACGTGGTGATCATCGACTCCATCCAGACCATGTTCCGGGAAGAGATCGCCTCTGCGCCGGGAAGTGTCAGCCAGGTGCGGGAGTCCACCAACCTGTTGATGCAGATCGCCAAAGGCGAGGGGATCACCATTTTCATCGTCGGTCATGTGACTAAAGAAGGCGTGGTGGCCGGTCCGAGAGTGTTGGAGCATATGGTGGATACGGTGCTGTATTTTGAGGGAGACCGCCATGCATCTTACCGGATCCTGCGGGGTGTCAAGAACCGTTTTGGTTCCACCAATGAGATAGGCGTTTTCGAGATGCGGGAGCAGGGCCTTGTGGAGGTGGAAAATCCATCAGAGTTTATGCTGGACGGCCGCCCGGAGGATGCCTCAGGAGCCGTAGTGGCCTGTGCCATGGAGGGAACCCGCCCGATTCTGTTAGAAGTCCAGGCCCTGGTGGCCCAGACCAACCTGGGAATCCCCCGCCGGACTGCAGCCGGAACCGACTACAACCGTGTGAACCTGTTGATGGCCGTTCTGGAGCGCCGCTGCCACTATGAGATGGGCCGCTATGATGCCTACGTCAACATTGCTGGCGGCATGAAGATGAACGAGCCAGCCCTGGACCTTGCCATCGTCATGGCCCTGGTATCCAGCCTGAAGGACCGCCCTGTCAGCCCGAAGACCATTGTGT
>CAKRWX010000206.1 GCA_934418055.1 uncultured Lachnospiraceae bacterium | reverse complement strand
GTCTGCTCTGCCGTGCGGCTGCTGCAGGATTCGCCACAGGTACTGCAGTTATGGGTACAATTTTCGCTCATGTAAATTCCTCCAGTTTCTATACATTTCGTACATGTAAGCATACCACATTTCTCAGGAAAACAAAACCCTTGTATACAAAATTGTTTGCTAATACTCTCTGTCTGCAGATTCCTTGACTTTTGTACTTTTTTTCAATATACTGTTTGATGCTACACGAAATACACGGGGGTTACATTCAGAATGAATAAAGATGATTTTATACGATTAACAAGCATGGCACATATCGATATTGACACAGTCCCCACGGATGAACTCTATGCATTATTTAACGAATTAGATGCGCAAATGTCTGTTATGTATCATTTTATATTGGCTTATCAAGAATATATGAACACCGGACATGATTATACGGCTGAAGAAAATCTTACTATGATAGAAGCTCATCTGCTGACGAATATATGTGATATAGAGAACTGCACTTCAACCAGTCTCGCACATGCCTGGAACCGTTCTGCCAGTGCTACAAGTCAGACGCTCCGAAAACTTATTGATAAAGGGCTCATTTACAGGGAAAACGCTCCGAATAATGCAAAAATCTTTTATTTGCGTCCCACTGCCAAGGGACTTCGCGTATCCGATGCTCACAAACGGTACGATGTACTTGATACCATAAAAACGTTTAAAAGTTTGCGGCATTCCCTTTCCTTTGATGAAATCGATACCATGTTTAAGGGACTTCAAATCTATTCTGCTCTGCTCAACAAAAATAACAAACTGTCATAAAAACAAAACGGTACAATATCTGCAGTGTTTCTTCTGTTCAAAGATTCACTGCACCATATTGTACCGTTTTTTCTATCATGGTTTTTTAATCTGTTTTAACAGAAATAAAAGGCCACCTCCGGCAATCGCAATAAGCGCTGAAATCCGATACGCAGATACAAAGCTTCCGGTATGAGAAAACAGACTCAAAGCAATCCTTGGCCCAATAAAAGCCGCAATGGAATAACCGAGAAAAACAATACCATAGTTTACTCCAAAATAATGACTGCCAAAAAACTGCTGGGTAACTGACGGAAATATAACAAGCGGTCCGGCAAAACTAAAGCCAATCACCGCAATACATGCACAGAATACCATCGTTTTTTCTGCTGCTCCCGTACACAAAAGAAGCAATGCTCCAACAGTACATAAAATACTCAAAGTCAAAGACTTATAGGCTCCTATCTTATCATTGATCCGTCCATAAGATAATCGTCCGACAAGATTAGCCAGCGTAGAAAGACTAACCATCCAGGCAGCCTGCGCTGCAGGCATATGAACCTGTTCGATTGCAATGGTATACAAGGTCCCGGTCATCATATTGCCACCGCAGGATAATGCCATCAGAAGCAAAAGGATCATGTAAAAGGCCAATGTATGTATCATTTCACGCGGATGGAGATCTGTCGCACCGACTTCAGTATTCTTTGATTCTGTCTGCTGCATTTCTGCAAATCCGGGCTGATATCTGCTGAAAACAATTCCCACAATTAAAAAGCAGCAGCCAAATGCGGTCATAGTTATCGGAAAACCCAGTACAGAACCGCCCTTCTGAAATATCGGACTCATTATAAAAGGCCCTAGTGCTGCAGCCGACAATAAAACTCCAGACATGACTCCTCTTTTTTCAGGAAACCATTTTAATGTCTGTGTCAATACCGGCGTATATAAAAATCCCTCTGCAACTCCGCATAAAATACCAAAGGAGCAGTAAAACATAACAGGATTCACTGACCACCCCGTCAAGACCCAGCCTAACGTTCCCAGAATACCACCACAAAACATCAATTTTCTGGTTCCCTTCTGATCGGAATAAATTCCTGCAAAAATCCCAACAATGCAAAGCACCAGAAGATTTAACGGGTAGGCAAATGTCAGATCATTTAACTCCCATCCTTTGGTCTGCGATAATCCCCGTGATATAATACTGAACGTAGCATTATTTGCAGCAAGCAGGATTCCGACATACGAACCCGCAAACAACATACCGCGGTTTATCGGATGTTTTTCATTCATGATAATTCCTCTATTTGACGTATTTTGAATAAACATTCTTCATACGCTCCAAAGCCTTAATCACATACTCGGTCGGGCAGGCAAGATTCCATCGTTCAAAGCATTCTCCTGCTTTGCCGAAAATATATCCCTCATCAAAAATCAACCCTGCTTCCTCACGGTTAATCCGCTTTAATTCCTTATAATCTAATCCCAGGCCACTCCAATCCATCCAGAGAAGGTATGTCGCCTGCAGATCAAAAATCCTGATCTGCGGAAATTCCTTTGCCATAAATGCCTCTATGGTTTTTCTGTTTGTGTCAATCACAGTCAGACATTCCTCCAACCAGCCCTCACATTTTTCATATGCTGCTTTGCATGCCGCATAGCCAAGAATGTTACACTTCGGATATGCTGTACCGGTTTTTAAGCTGTTCATAAAGCTGGTACGCAATTTTTCATTCGGACAAAAGATGTTCGATGTCTGCAAGCCCGCCAGATTGAAGGTTTTACTCGGTGCAGTCAGGATAATACAGTTTTGCTCTGCTTCTTTTGAAACCGAAGCAAACACGATATGCTTATGCCCCGGCATTACAATATCAAAATGGATTTCATCGGATACTACAAGAATATCGTTCTCAAGACATATCCGGGCAACTCTCTGCAGTTCTTCCATAGTCCAGACTCTTCCAACCGGATTGTGCGGACTGCAGAAGGCCAGCAGCTTCGTATTCGGATCCTTTGCCTTTTTTTCAAAATCATCAAAGTCAATGTGATAGCTGTTTCCTTCCGGAATGAGCTGTGTTTCTACCAGGACACGCCCATTGTATTGAATACCAGTATAAAACGGGTAGTATACCGGTGACATTACCATAATTCCATCCCCTGGATTGGTAAAGGTATTAATTGCTGTAAACAACGCATCCACGCATCCGTGAGAAGGTAAAATCCATTCCATTTTCGCCTTCCACCCATGTCTCTTTTCCATCCAGTTACATACTGCCTGCTTATATTCCTCGGTCGGATTCGCATATCCGAGAACAGTACCTGCTGCCGTCTGACTGATTGCATCTACAATTTCCTCTGCCATCACAAATTCCATATCAGCCACAGAAAATGGAACAACATCAGGATTATCACGATAGCCAAGGCGCTCCGTCATATCCCACTTACTGGATCCCTGATCAAATCTTCTATGTACTGTTTTAAAATCATGTGCCATAATATTCACACTCCTAATCTTTAATTTTGCTCATTGGACGTATAATCAACCGTCAGATCATCCGGAATAACTACATCTTTAATTGCTGTTTTTGAATAAATCAACACGATCAGAATCAGCACCGCAAGGAAAACAATAACCTTTACTGAAAGATTAAGCAGCAGAGAATAGGATAATACACAAAGTACTGCTCCACCAGTCAGAGCAATCAGCATTGCTGATTTCGGTGTTATTTTCATGCTCGATTTTTTCAAAAGTTCTGGCCTGTTCTTAACCAGCATAAATAAAGAAGCACAAATCAACAGCTGACATAACAGAGAATTTGCTGTCGTAAACTTCGCGATAAAGGATAAGCTAAAACCGGATACCAGCGGAATCATTCCAATTACATAGAAGAAGGTAAGAATTTTCCACGGAACACCATTTTTACTTACGACTCCGAAAGAAGACGGAAGCAATCCATCATCACATGCAACCAGAAGCGGTTTTGTAATATGTGTCATTGTTGAGTTTAAAGTTGTTGCAGTTGCACCAAGAGCTGCTCCAATTACAAACAAATAGAATGCAGCTTTTGGCATTGTCGCACGGGCAACCAGAGAAAGTGGCTGATTTGCGACTTCACTAATCGGAAGAACTCCTGCTGCTACAATAGAAATCAGTACATAAAAAATGCCTACAAATACAGTTGAAAGAACAAGAACTCTCGGAATATCTTTTTCGGGATTCTTAGCCTCACCGCCCAATTCAGCAATACACTGTGCACCACTTGTAGAAGAATACAGAAGTGCTAACGTAGCAAGGAATGCCACTCCACCTTTCTCAAACATATTGGCAGGATTAAAAACATATGCAACATCTGCTTTCCCCAATCCAAACCCAATAAATAAAAGTAATCCTCCAACCAGAGCAAAATCCATAACTTTATTGATGATTGCCGCAGATTTTGTTCCGATCAGATTTGCAACGAAAAACAAGGTAAGTACAATCATGGCCACCAGTCTTTCATTTACCCCCGAAACAATACTTACAAAATAAGACGCAAAGCTCAGAGCATAGGTCGCAATCATCACATTCATAGTAACATGAAGCAGTAAATACAGCATTCCCGAATTTTTCCCCATAAGTCTGCTCACATAGCGATAACGTCCTCCGGTTGCCGGTACAGCAGAACCCAAAATAGCAATCGGCATGATTGCGATCAACGTAAGAATTGGTGACAACAAAAACGCAAGAGCCACACCTGTTCCTGTCATTCCAATTGCCACACCCGTACTGGACATAATACCTGCACCGATGATCTGACCGATTGCCAATCCCATCAGATCCCAAAAGCCTAAGTTTCTTATCAGTTTACTCTCCTGGCGCATTTTCTTCTCCTGTTCTGCTCCCTGTTCCTGGATACAGGGAACTTAGTTTAATATTTAAATTATTTAAGGCCTTAACTATTTTATATACCATCATTTACACCTTGTCAATAAGATTCATATCGTTTTTTTCAATATTATTCCATTCATTCTCTGCACTTCATAGCATTTGCACAAATGAAATTCGAAGTCATATGAATTTTTGCTTTGTATGAGCATCAAAATCTGTTATAATATAGTTAATAATCTTACAATATTACACTGTTTTCAGAAATATCACACAAAAGCAA
>CAKRWX010000205.1 GCA_934418055.1 uncultured Lachnospiraceae bacterium | reverse complement strand
CCGCCGCCAGTCTGATGATCGCGGGAGGTACGGATGTCGCCACGGTGGCGGGCATCCTCGGCCACAGCCAGCCCTCCACCACGCTGGACATCTACACCCACGCCTTCGACAAGAACAAAAAGGCCGCCAGTGCGGGCTTGCAGGAAATGCTGGAGATTTGACGCGAGTATTCCTATAACTCAGAGGACTCTCTCTGCGGGGTATATTTCCCGCAGAGAGAGTCCGATTTTTCGGCTTATTTGATCTGCCCATCGCCGCCCATAAGCGCGGTCATTTCCTCAATGCGCTCCAACGGGAACGGCGGCTCACAAAGAGGCTTCATCGCGATGCTCATGAGCTTCATGGGGTTGTCGTCCGCAGCCACGCGATTGGAGCTGAGCGCACCACATCGCTTGCAGCGGTGAATGATCGCCCATTCTCCGCCCTTGCGTACCCAGACGGCGATTGGCTCCATGATGCCGCCACAGTCACTTGCCCGGTCGCCGGGTTCTATGTCCACATGAATGCTTGAAAGGCAGTTGGGGCAGTGGTTGCGGTGGTTGCTGCCTGCATGTTCCGGCACACACGGTCTACCGCAGACCTTGCAGGTAAATGTATCGTGACAGGCGTGGGTCTTATAGTACCCTTTTTCAAAGGTTTTGCGTTTGTTTTCGCGGTTCATTGTAAGTCCTCCTGAAGATGTGTGGTCTGTTCTTCGGGAGGAATGGCGTGTGAATGAATTTGCCAGACCTCCCGGTCAGGCCACACGCTCCAGTAATAAAGTGGTAAGTTTCAAAAAATACTCCTTGTCTGTTTGTCAAAATCTTTCCTGCCCGGGTTTCGGATGACCGCCAAAGGGTTACCCCATAGCTTGTTCTCCCCGGACAATTTATCCCCTACGTTTCAGCGCTACCCCTTTGAATTATACTGCTTCAGAATCGGCTTATCAATAGGGTATTGGTTGGTTTATGCGTGACTATGAATTTTATGAGCGTCTGGTCAGCGTGTTCACCCCTCAGATGATTAGTTCAAAAGATAGTAGCTTTGTGCGCCGAGTTGTGGTATGTGTTGTGGTTACCAAAAAGGAGGTGCCGCAATGTATGACTACATGAAGGCTCTACAAAAGCGTTTCGACCGCCAAGAGTATCCAGAGTTGGCCGAGCAGATCGAATACGCCCATGAGGAACTGCTGCGGAACATGGACGCCGCAGGGCGGAAGAAGCTGCTGCGGCTACTGGACGCGCAGAACGCATTGCTGGCTGAGTCCACACTGATGAGCTTCACAGCAGGCTTCAAGCTGGCGTGGGGCATGGCGAAAGAATTGGAGACAGACGGGCTCTACTCCTTCGAGCGGGAGGAAGAAGAACGCATCTGCCATCCGGCAGAGTAGGACGTTTGATCCCCATTCGCAAAAATCTCACCCATAAATAAAAAAAGGATGATTTCATAAGAAATCATCCTTTTTGCCTTGTGTTGACGGAAAAGATACCATCTAAAATGCGAGATAAAATTAGTTTTCACTTATTATTTCAGAAGCTTCTCTGTGGGAATATGCGTCAGTTTAGTATTGCAAAGCAACGAATGAGTAGATATTTGGTACAATAGCATATATGCTTCTGCCCTAAGTTGCTGAAGATCACAACTGATTTGCCGTCCTTTGCTGTCATAGGTCACATAAGTCCAGTTCCTGATATCCAGCGTCCGAATATGCGGTGCAGTGAGAATCTCTTTTCTCATGTTTTCGGGAGTATTCTTGCTAATCACATTGTAATCTCCGGCGCAACCGCTAAATAAAGCATGTCGTTCGTCCGCATGTTCACCAGCGTTTCGAAAGCTCTTATCAAACAGCCATTTATAAGTTGACAGATCTATATTGAACACTTTACGCAGATGCTCCGCTTTATCATTATGGGACTTCTGTCGTTTTAATCCGCTCGAAAGTATATTAATTACCGCACCCCAAGATGTCAAGGTGTTCTGCAGGTGATAAAAATAGAATGTGTACTCTTCGTTGTAATAATCCGCTCCAACATCTCCTCTAAAGATCTGGTCCAGTGAAATTACAATAAATTTCAAGTTTTCCAAAACTACATTTATCATAGCAGCATCGGCATTTTCGGGTATAAGCTCAAGATATTGATTGAACATATGACTCTCCTCTTTTACAAATCCATTTTTTAGTATGTAAATGAAGCTCTCCGTGTATAAAACATAGTATGCGCAAGTAGTCATTCACATATGTAAAGCACAAGATGTGTTAATGGAAATGCTGGTTGAACTCAATGCGTAATAAGTGAGGTGCCCTAACATACTTTGATTGTGTGTTGGGGCACCTTTCAACTAAAGATTTGAGTGGTATATGGGTATACAATCCGAATGATTTCCGCATTTTCAATGAGCCTTGCAGAAATTCCAGTTGAATACATTCAACGGCATTTAGTACCACTGTAGAAAACTATATTCCCAGTTTATCAAAGAGAATTCTATTGCGTTTCTTTGCATCATTTATAATTTTGTCATAAGACAAGATTTCAATATACGCATTCATCTTATCGTTGTACTTATAATACCCCAGCTTATCAGGTGTTTGCGAAAAATCGTGAAAATCCAAAATCTGCTCCAATGTAGTCGTAATGTCACACACGGCATATAAATAGAATTTAGTATTTTGCCCAACTCTGATGATACGCCCATCCTTGTCCTTTTTTGTGTTGGTCTTTAACTGTGAAACATATTTATATAGCTGATTGACAGGATTGCTGCTGTCACTATAGTCATCTCGCATCGGGCGCTTGAGTTCAAACAAGACAATGCTTTCGTATTCTCGACCAGCATTTTCTTCATCAGAAACAGCGACTGGGGAATCTAAGATCATTATGTCTGTTCGATCTTCTTTGGGATTGTTATTAAAAGGGATATCAGAGGAAATATAACTACAGTAGGCAAGCTTTTCATCTATCAACCACAAATTATGATTGCTATAGGGAGTATCTACAGAAGTTGCTCTCATTGGGTAAATGATATTATGGAGGAAGCTTTCCTTTTGAAAATGCCCATCATCATTTTTGCGTATTGCAAATTCCATCAAGTCAAGGATGACTTTGCGATGAGCAACATACTCGGCTAATGCAGCTCCGTTAGCACTATTTATTTTTTCAATTTGCAATCCAAATTTCTGTATATATTCATCTGAACTAATTACACCTTTATTCAGTTCATCGAGCAGTTGGGTATTTTCTTTGGCTGTTTTTCTATCAAACTCTCTTTTTATGCGATGAAGTTCGTCATCCAATTTGTCATCACTTAAATTAGGTTTGATTTTCGAAATTTCTGCCGACATGTATTTCAGTAGATGACGAAACTGCGGTGCTTGATGTGTTACATAATTTGTTATTCGTTGTTCTTTTTCAGCTGCAATATGCTGAAGGTAGTCTTTGAGAAATTCATTTACTTCAACGACAACCGCTCGCATGATTTGATCCATAGTAATCATGTTAGCCATGCTATCTAACGGACCGCCGTCAGGAATGTTAAAGGAAAGCCTGTTCATATCAACGGACTCATCAAGATAATGCCCTCTCAAAACACAAACATACCAGAATCCATTTTTTTCGAAGATTTTACGATCAAGATCCGGAATATACTTATCCAGTTCTTTTGTTTCTACTAAACGGTTATGTGCGCATAAATACAATTTATTCCCATTGATAGTAGATTCTTCGGCTTTTACATGGAGCAACTCAAAAGTTTCACCATTCAAAGAAATAGTCTTGCTGTTCTCTTCAGATTGAATTTTCTCCTTAAACATATGATTTAGGTTATAAGTTTCATCAATATCTTGCAGCATGATTTGGGGACAATCGTCTGAAATGAAATACACAAGACAATGCTGGATGATCCGCATAGCAATGGTAATACCGCGTTTAGGAACACTGTCCGCATATGGCTTAAGGTAGTTGAGCAATCTGACTGTCGTCTGATTATCATTATACCCAGTGCAGTCGGTGAGGGTATCATTGATGCCGGAATTAGAAAGAGAGAAATCAAAAGCTCGTTTGACATATCCGTCTTTCTCGGAATAAGCGCTCTCTATCTCAGCTTTCTCAAATGCAATCAGCCAAGAAAACCGTCCAACACCCTTGCCGCCAATTTTGGCTTTGTATGTTGAGTCCGATTCCATAAACGAAGCAATATTTGCTTCATTGAATCCAATTCCATTATCAATAATTTCAAAGGACTGAATCTGGGGCAATTCACCAGTACCATCGAGTACTAACTGTTCATCACGAAGAATTCTGATGATTATTTGACCTCCAAAAGATGGATCGGTGGATTTTCGCTCGCCAATGGCATGAATTGCATTCACAATAGCTTCAAAAAGTGGAACAAGCGGCTGATTCTTAGGAAGATTAAAGTTTTTTACGCGACCTTGTATATTGATTGAAAACGACCTCATATGGCGATAACCTCCGTACTGACAAAATAACTGTGATTGAGTATCTGAACGAACGCTATAGGAAAGTCTATCTGTTATTTACAGATTCTATTATACCGTTTAGATTACCATCTGTCTATCGTAATCATACGCTTCCAAGTAGCCAATTGAGGTGTATCTGGCAAGTTGCTAACATAGCATGCTTTTCTCTTTTAACGCTGTGTTCTTATGGTAATGTCCGAAGAACCTGTATTAACATCAACGCCTTATAAATTTCCGTTTCCTCGTTTTCCATGCTATCCTTGACTACAAAGGAGGATATTACCATGAAATACTCAAATGAAGAAAAGCTATCCATTATCGCACGCTATCAGCAAGGCGCAAGCATCGCCACACTCTCCGATGAACTCGACATCCCACGCAGCACCCTGTACCGTTGGCTCAAATCGTTTCCTTCGGACAGCATTGGCAAGCCATTGAAATTTTCCTATCAAGAATACGCATTACTCCAGCGCAAAGTTGAAAAATTGCAGAATATCATCACAAT
>CAKRWX010000204.1 GCA_934418055.1 uncultured Lachnospiraceae bacterium | reverse complement strand
ATATTAACCAGTTCTTCCAGAGCCATTGCGCAGTCCAAGGACTCGCGTTTGGTTCTCTTGTGCTGACGGCCTTCATATAAGAATGGCATGATCACATTGACACGATGAGCAGTTGCCACAGAAGCGCCGATGACACGTTTCAGATCCTGATAGTGGTCATCTGGAGACATGTGGTTGGTAAATCCGCTGACATTGTAGGTCAGACTGTAGTTGGTCACATCAACCATCGCGAAGATATCAGCTCCGCGGACAGATTCATTGATTACTGCCTTTGCCTCGCCGCTTCCGAAACGAGGGCATTTCAGATCCAGCAGATAGGAATCAACGTCATAACCGCGGTAATTCAGATCTTCCTTTCTGCGAAGAAGCTCTTCAATATCATTTCTCCGGAAAGAAACGATATGGTCATTGACCTGGGCTGCCAGATCCATGCAGCTTTCCAGTGCAGCAAGCTTTAATGGTGCAACAGGAAGAGAGTCATGAAAGACATAATTGTTTGCCATGGTGGGGAATCCTCCGTATATTATCTTTGCCGTATACATTACGGCATGAAATCGTATTTACTATAGCATCAAACCTTAAAATACGTCAATGTTTTGCAGGAAAAAAGATAAATTTAGCAGAAAAGGAACGTAGCAAGGATTCCTTTACAAACAGGGGAAATCTTGTTATCATAAGGAAAGAACAGAAAATAAGTTCGGAGAGGAAAGAAATTTATGCAAAAAGGACATACGATCAAATCTGTCGATCCAGGCTCCATTGCGGACGAGCTGGGACTGGAACCAGGAGACCGTCTGTTATCCATTGACGGTCATGAGCTGGAAGACATTTTTGATTACGAGTATTATATAGAAAATGAGTCCATTGTGGCAGTGGTTGCCAAGAAAAATGGAGAAGAGTGGGAACTGGATATCGAGAACGATTATCAGGATCTGGGTCTGACCTTTGAAAATGGCCTGATGAGCGATTACAAGAGCTGCCACAACAAGTGCGTGTTCTGCTTTATCGACCAGATGCCAAAGGGCATGAGAGAGACTCTTTATTTCAAGGATGATGATTCCCGTCTTTCCTTCTTACAGGGTAACTACGTGACTTTGACAAACATGAAGGACAAGGACATCGAGCGTATCATCAAATTTAAGCTGGCACCCATCAACATTTCCGTACAGACCACCAATCCGGAGCTGCGGTGCAAGATGCTCCACAACCGGTTTGCCGGGGAAGCGTTAAAGAAGATCGATCGTCTCTACGAGGCGGGAACCCCGATGAATGGGCAGGTGGTTATGTGCAAGAACCTGAATGATGGCGATGAGCTGGACCGTACCATCCGTGATCTGACGAAATATATCCCGTGTATGGAGAGTGTGTCGGTGGTGCCGGTGGGACTTTCCAAGTACCGGGATGGCTTATATCCATTGGAGCCGATCACGGCGGAGGACGCGGCGAAGACCATAGACATCATTGAAAAATGGCAGAAGAAGATCTACGCCGAGCATAGGATCCATTTCATTCATGCCAGCGATGAGTTTTACATTCTGGCGGGCCGGGAACTGCCGGAGGAAGAACGCTACGATGGCTATATCCAGCTGGAAAATGGCGTCGGCATGATCCGGCTTTTGACCACGGAAGTCCACGAGGCCCTGGATGAATTGGAGGGCGATCAGGAAGAAGAGGAGTTATCCATTGCCACTGGAAAGCTGGCGGCGGTTTATCTGGCGGGATTTTTAGAGGAGATCAAGAAGAAATTCCCAAACCGGAAGGTTCATCTCTATCCCATCCGCAACGATTTCTTTGGGGAAATGATCACGGTGGCTGGACTGATCACGGGACAGGATCTGATCGCCCAGTTAAAGGATCAGCCTCTTGGCAGCCGTCTGCTTCTCCCGGAGTGTATGTTCCGGAGCGGAGAAGAAGTTTTTCTGGATGACATTACCAGACAAGAGGTAGAAAACGCTTTACAAGTACCAGTGAATATTGTAAAATCAAGCGGTCAAGATTTTGTGAACGCAGTATTGCACGCTTCAGAGGAGACAGGAGCTTCCTATGAGGCTTATGAGTTAAAGGAGATATCATATGAGTAAACCAGTAGTAGCGATTGTAGGACGCCCGAACGTTGGCAAGTCTACCTTATTTAATGCAATCGCAGGAGAGACGATTTCTATCGTAAAAGACACCCCAGGTGTGACCAGAGACCGTATTTATGCGGATTGTAACTGGTTAAACATGAATTTTACCCTGATCGATACCGGTGGTATTGAGCCAGACACCAGCGACGTGATCCTGGCGCAGATGCGGGAGCAGGCGGAGATCGCCATTGCCACTGCAGATGTGATCGTGTTTATCGTGGATGTACATCAGGGACTTGTGGATTCCGATTTCCGTGTAGCGGATATGTTGAGAAAATCCAAGAAACCAGTGGTTCTTGCAGTCAACAAAGTAGACAGTGTCAAGAAGTATGGCAACGATGTCTATGAGTTCTATAATTTAGGAATCGGTGATCCGGTTGCAGTTTCTGCAGCTTCCAGACTGGGTCTTGGTGACCTGTTAGACGAGGTGGCAAAGCATTTTGACACCGAGCATATGGAAGAGGAAGAAGACGACCGCCCAAGAATCGCAGTGGTTGGAAAGCCAAACGTTGGTAAATCTTCTATTATTAATAAGTTAACCGGTGAGAACCGTGTGATTGTTTCCAACATCGCCGGAACCACCAGAGACGCCGTGGATACCGAGGTGGTATACCAGGGCAGAGAGTATGTGTTTATTGATACTGCAGGCCTTCGCCGGAAGAATAAGATCAAAGAGGAATTGGAGCGTTACAGCATTATCCGTACTGTGACCGCTGTAGAGCGCGCAGATGTGGTGGTTGTGGTCATCGACGCAACCGAAGGTGTGACTGAGCAGGATGCCAAGATCGCAGGTATCGCCCATGACCGTGGAAAAGGTATCATCGTGGCAGTGAACAAGTGGGATGCCATTGAGAAGAATGACAAGACCATCTATGAATTTACCAGAAAGGTAAAAGATACCTTGTCCTTCATGCCATATGCGGAGATCATTTTCATTTCCGCAGAGACCGGACAGAGACTGAATAAGCTGTTTGAGACCATCGACATGGTTCGCGAGAACCAGAATATGCGTGTGGCAACTGGTGTTCTGAATGAGATCATCACAGAAGCAACCGCTCTTCAGCAGCCGCCAGCAGATAAAGGCAAACGTCTGAAGATTTACTACACCACACAGGTAGCGGTAAAACCGCCGACCTTTGTAAACTTTGTCAATGATAAGGAACTGATGCACTTCTCTTATGTTCGTTATCTGGAGAACCGGATCCGTGAAGCTTTTGGCTTCCGTGGTACGGCCCTGAAGTTTATCACAAGAGAACGTTCCGGAAAGGACGCTGAGTAATGGAAAGAATCCTTTGTCTGGCAGTGGGATATCTGTTTGGACTGTTTCAGACCGGTTATATTTACAGTAAGCTGCATCATGTAGACATCCGCAAAGAGGGCAGCGGCAATGCCGGAAGCACCAATGTGCTGCGTGTCATGGGTGTGAAAGCAGGAGCCACTGTGTTTCTGGGAGATTTCTTTAAGACCCTGATACCATGTCTTCTGGTGCGGCATTTCTTCCAGAATCAGCCGGAGATGGTAAATCTCCTGGTTCTGTACACAGCCTTTGGCGTGATCCTGGGACACAACTATCCGTTTTATATGGGATTCAAGGGCGGAAAGGGCATCGCGGCGACCGCTGGCCTTCTGGTTGCCATGGATTTAAGAGTGACTGCGGTCTGCTTGATCGCGTTTATTCTGATCGTGGCAGTGACACGCTATGTCTCTCTGGGATCTTTGGTAGTTGTGACCCTGTTTCTCATCGGTATGGTATTCTTCGGAGGACAGGGGGCTTATGGGCTGGGAGACCAGTATCTGATGGAATTTTATCTGCTTTCCGCCTGTGTGACCCTGATGGCATTCTGGAGACACCGTTCCAATATTGGTCGTCTGCTTCACGGAACGGAGAATAAGATCGGAAGTAAAAAGAAATAAGCGAGAAACCCTATAAGGAGGACAACCATGGCAAATATCGGTATCATCGGAGCAGGCACCTGGGGAATTGCCCTGTCTGTACTTCTTCATGACAATGGACATAAAGTCAGCGTCTGGTCGGCGCTGCCTCAGGAAATTGCGGATTTACAGGAAAAACATGAACATAAAAATCTTCCGGGAGTGGCGCTTCCGGAAGATATGGAATTTACAGCGGATTTAAAGCATGCCATGGATCAGAAGGATATTCTGGTGTTGGCAGTTCCTTCTATTTTTACCAGAAGCACTGCCCATGCCATGAACCCATTCTGCAAGAAAGATCAGATCGTGGTCAATGTAGCAAAGGGAATCGAGGAGACGACTCTTATGACCCTTTCCCAGATCATTGAGGAAGAACTTCCTATGGCAGATGTGGCAGTATTATCTGGCCCAAGCCATGCGGAGGAGGTAGGACGGAGAATTCCGACCACCTGCGTGACTGGAGCAAAATCCAAAAAGACAGCGGAATATATCCAGACTATCTTCATGAGTCCGGTGTTCCGCGTGTATACAAGTCCGGATATCTTAGGAATCGAATTAGGCGGAGCGCTGAAAAATGTCATCGCTTTGGCAGCGGGCATTGCAGATGGACTGGGTTATGGAGATAATACGAAGGCTGCATTGATTACCAGAGGGATTAACGAGATCGCAAAGCTTGGTGTCCGCATGGGCGGGGCCTTTGAGACATTCTGCGGCCTGTCCGGAATCGGTGACCTGATCGTTACCTGCGCCAGCATGCACAGCCGTAACCGCCGGGCCGGCATCCTGATCGGTCAGGGCAAGTCCATGCAGGAAGCTATGGATGAGGTTCACATGGTCGTTGAGGGTGTTTATTCTGCCAAAGCAGCCAGAAAGCTGGCGGAAAAATACGAAGTTCCCATGCCGATCGTGGACCAGGTCAATGAAGT
>CAKRWX010000203.1 GCA_934418055.1 uncultured Lachnospiraceae bacterium | reverse complement strand
AAGAACATGAAAAAATTATATTTTGAATGTGCGTCAGGAATCAGCGGTGATATGACGGTTGCAGCGCTTCTGGATCTTGGAGCCGATGAAGCTGTATTAAGAAAAGCGTTGGCCAGCCTTCCATTAAGTGGATATGGGATTGAGATCTCCCGTGTAAGCAAATCTGGACTTGACTGCTGTGATTTTGATGTTATTCTGGATGCGGAACATGAAAACCATGACCACGATATGGAATACCTTCATGGTCACGATCACAGCCATGATGACCACGATCATCACCATGCTCACGATCACAGCCACGAAAAAGATCACGACCATCACCATAGCCATGAAGAAGAGCATGAACATTCTCATGTCCATGCTTGCGGGGCAGAATCTGGAGATCATACGCACGAACATCATCACCATGACCACAGTCACGAAGGAGAACATACTCATGATCATGACCATCATGAACACTATCATGCGCATGAGCATCGTGGAATGCATGAAGTGATGGATATTCTTGAGGCAGCGGAGCTCTCTGATACTGCAAGAACGCTGGCTGTGAAGATTTTCACAATTCTGGGTGAGGCAGAAGCCAAGGCCCACGGTACAACTTTGGAAGACGTTCATTTCCATGAGGTTGGCGCAGTAGACTCCATCATAGATATCGTCGGAGCAGCTGTTTGCCTGGACAATCTTGGAATCCAAGATGTTGTGATCCGGGAACTGGCGGAGGGACATGGAATGATCCGGTGTCAGCATGGACTCCTTCCGATCCCGGTTCCAGCAGTTGCCAATATCGTAGCGGCTCATGGATTAGATCTGCAGATCACGGAGACAGAAGGAGAACTGGTAACACCAACCGGTGCAGCAATTGCAGCAGCAATCCGCACCGAGGAAAAGCTTCCAAAACACTTCAAAATCGTAAAAACGGGTCTGGGTGCTGGAAAACGTGTGTATGATCGTCCGAGTATCCTGAGAGTGATGATTCTTGAAACAACAGAAGGTAAAGAAGCGGAGTCTGGAACAGACGCAGCGGCAGCCCTTGCTGAAAAAGAAGGAACTGTGAAATTAGAGACCAATATCGATGATTGTAGTGGGGAAGAGTTAGGATATGTGATGGATCAGCTGTTTGATGCCGGAGCAAAAGACGTTCATTATACACCTGTCTTTATGAAAAAGAACCGTCCAGCCTATCAGCTGAATGTGATCTGTAAAAAAGCTGATGTAGAAAAGATGGAAGAGATTATATTCTCCGAGACGACCACCATCGGAATCCGCCGCTTCGATTTAAAACGTTGTGAGCTACCTAGAGAAATGAAAGAAGTGGAGACCGAACTGGGAAAAGCAATGGTGAAAATCTGTTCCTATAAAGGAATGAAGAAAGCGTATCCAGAATATGACTGTGTCAGACAGCTGGCAAAAGAGCATCATAAAACCTTTGATCAGACATTCCGTATCGTAAAAGCTGCTGCTGAGCAGTTATTATAGAATGATGGAAAATGTATGACATGCTTGCATACCTGCTGAGCTGACCGAAAGATAACAGAAGTTAGAAGGCAAAAGATAAAAGAACACATAGAAGGAGATTCATTATGACTAGAGAAAACACGAAAAAGTTAACATTATCTGCTATGTTTTTCGCCCTTGGAATTGTGCTCCCATTTTTAATTGGACAGATTCCAGCCATTGGCAAGATGCTTTCCCCGATGCACATTCCAGTTTTGTTCTGCGGTCTGATTGTAGGCTGGAAATATGGCCTGATTGTCGGCTTTTTACTTCCATTAGTCCGTTCCGTTCTGTTTGGAATGCCAGCCTTATTCCCGAACGCAACCGGTATGGCATTTGAACTGGGAACTTACGGTCTGGTGATTGGTCTGATGTACAGTCATTTTCCACGCAAGAGCACCGCAGCTGTTTACATCAGTCTGATCACTGCCATGTTAGCTGGACGTGTGGTATGGGGAATCGCTCAGGTGATTCTGCTTGGAATTTCTGGAGGAGCATTTACGGTTCAGATGTTCATCGCATCCGCATTTGTAAACGCAGTGCCAGCTATTATTCTTCAGTTGGTTTTAATTCCGGCGGTGATGGTTTCCTTGGATAAGGCAAGAATTGTTAGTTTTGCATCTTAAATAAAAGGATAAAGCGCGAAATTGGCCGAAGATAATCTCAGATGATAGGATAAGTGACAATAAAGGACGCAGACTATAGCGAAAACTATGGTCTGCGTCCGATTTGAATATTCTGTTTTTGGATATAACATCTTATTCCGCAGAAACAGATGGAACAGACAGAGCTGAAGGGTCAGAATCAAAAATCAAATGCTTCCTTTTTGTTTATTTTTCACGTTTCTCCCGCAACTGCACCGCATTCCGTGCGCTTCTCCGTCTTTCATCCTCCAAAGCCGCATAGTGCTTCTTGGTTGTATTGACGTCAGAGTGTCCCAACACATCCGCAACCAGATAAATATCCCCAGTTTCGCGGTAAAGATTGGTGCCGTAGGTGCTGCGGAGTTTATGTGGAGTGATTTTCTTTAAAGGAGTTACGATTTTTGCATATTTTTTAACCAGGTTTTCGACGCTTCGCACGTTCATCCGTTTCCGCTGCATAGACAGGAAGAGGGCGTTTTCACTTCCTGGTTCTGGGTCAATCTGTTGGCGTTCAATCAGGTAATCGTTCAGCGCGTCTTCTACCTCTGCGCCGAAGTAAACCGTAACCTCTTTTCCGCCTTTTCGGTGGATGTGGATGCCGCCATTTTTGAAATCCACGTCATCAATATCCAGGCCCACACATTCGGAGACACGGATGCCGGTTCCTAAAAGAAGGGTTAAAAGAGCCAGATCCCGTACTTTGGTCCGGTCATGATAGGCTTTCTGGCGGTCGGTTAAGTTATCTCCCTGTTCGACTTCGTCTAAAAGCAGGGCTACCTCATCAATATCCAGACGAATGATTTCTTTGTCGTGGAGTTTTGGTAACTGGACCAGGGCGGCTGGATTGGTCTTTATTTTTTCTACACGGAAGAAGTAGTTGTAAAAACTCTTTAAGGAAGAGATTTTCCGCATGATTCCACGCTCTTTATTGATCACCTCTTTGTTATTTTCATTGAACCGGTATTTTAAGTATTCCATATATTCTTCCAGATCCGTAACCGTCAACTGATCCAGATGCTCTAACCGGAAATCCATGCGATCCATTTTAGAAAAAACTGGATTTTCCTTTTTCAAAAAATCAAAAAATACGGATAGATCATAAGCATAAGCGATTCTGGTACGGGTAGAAGTCCGTGGTTCGATTCCACGGAAATATTCCGTACAGAAAGGCGGTAATTCCTTCAACAGAGTTCTTAATTTCTGAATGTTTTCAATATCTTTCTGTTCATAATATGGTAAATTAGCCATAACTAACAAGACCTTCTTTCTTTTGGCCAGCCATCGATATGTCCTTCAATCACAGCGCGGAATAAGCGGTCTTTCACTCCCGGATTTTCCATATTTAAGGTGTGAATCAGATTTTTCACATATTCCCGTCGAGTATGTCCATCCATTGGACATGGATTTTTGCAGACTGGAAGCTGATATTTATTCCGGAATCCTTTCACATCGGCTTCTGAGACGAACATCAGAGGCCGGATCACGGTCAGATCGGTCCGGTCTAAATGAGTCACAGGAGAAAATGCGTAGAAGCGTCCCTCATAAAGCAGTGACATCATGGCGGTTTCGATCAGATCATCCTTGTGATGAGCGTAAGCAATCTTATTACAGCCCATTTCCAGCGCTTTATTGTTTAACGCACCTTTTCGAAGCTTCGCACAGAGAGAACAGGGATTGGTTTCTTTCCGGATATCGAAGAGAATTTTCCCGATTTCCGTTGGAACAATCTCATAAGGAACCTGAAATTCCTGGCATAATTCCCTGATCGGATCTAGGTCCATGGTATCAAACCCCATATCTACGGTAATAGCAGACAGAGAAAAATGTTTTGGATAAAATTTCTGTAAATGAGCCAGGCCCCATAAAAGGGTCAAGCTGTCTTTCCCACCAGAGATCCCGATGGCAATGTGATCGCCTTCTTCGATCATTTCATATTGGTCAACAGCCTGACGAACCAGACTGAGCAAACGTTGTAATTTCATGCGGGTATTCCTTTCTAACGAATGTCAATTGCATTTGCGCTAAATGAAAGCAGAATGAATGGATATAGGGTATATGCTATATCTGTAAAATCAATCTCAAGTATATCAAAAAAATGCTAGAACAGCAAGAAAGACGTTCTTGATTAACGTTTTTCAATAACGAAAGACCTTGTTGACAAAATGAAAGACCTTTTTTATAATATCCAACGGCAAAAGTTAGTTAATGCTAATCTTATTGAAAATCATTTTATAGGAAGGCATAGGAGAGATTAACATGAGGAAGAAAGGCATGGGAAAACGCGCATTTGCGGCTTGTCTTGCGGTTATGACCGTGGCTCAGAGCAATGCATTTGCGGCAACAAGCAACGTTGGGGGAACTTTCTTGCAGCAGGGTACCTGGATCCAGGAAGGACAGAACTGGAAATACCGGGGAACTGACGGCGTGATGAAAACGGGATGGATCCACACAGCATCTGGCTGGTATTATGTAGATCCGGCAACAGGAGTTATGAGTACTGGATGGACTACCATCAACGGAAAACAGTACTACTTTGAGAAATCTGCCGATGGGGTAGAAGGCAGAATGCATACAGGATGGTTAAAAGATCAGAATGGTACCTGGTATTTCTTCAGCACCGCTGCAGACGCGACAGAAGGCGCAGTGGTGACAGGATGGCAGTGGATTGATGGAAACTGTTATTATTTCGAGCCGTCTGAGGGGGAAAATCACGGCAAGATGTTTGCAGGCGGCAAGACCGCAGATGGCTATCTGGTCAATGCCGATGGACAGTGGGTTACTGAGAGTGGCCAGGTACATAACCGCCCTGGTCAGGGATATGTCAGTGATCCGGCGAAAGCGGCAGCAAATCAGACAAAATCCAGC
>CAKRWX010000202.1 GCA_934418055.1 uncultured Lachnospiraceae bacterium | reverse complement strand
AAATTGGCGGCGGTGCCATTGGTCATGATCCGTGCCAATGCGTCTAATTTGTCCGGTTCCAGGAATTCTCTGGACAAATACGTTCCATAATGGTCCGTAATAAAGAGATTTCTCTGCTTCAAAGCGGCCTGCAATTCCGAAAGTTCCCGTTCCTCATCGGTACACTTCACTGCCAGTCCCGCGATCTTCTCCTGGGTTCCTGCGTGAATCTCATCGGCAATGATATTTTTCGTGACTGTCTCAAAGGCGTTCAGCGCCTCTTTTTTCTTCGATACTGTCTGCGACAGATCCTGCTCGATCTGGGCGATCTCGTCATCATATTTCTGAAGATCGTAAATGGTCTCATTGCGGTCCCGGCGGATGTTGCGGGTGATCACCTTGATCTTGCGGGTGTTAGCATGGATCTCGTCCCGCAGAAACCGTCCTTCTTTCAGAACCTTTCCATACCGGTCCCTGGTTTTATTGCCCAGAAGCACATAAGCACCGCCAAACACCAGGATAAACGCAAAATAAATACCCACCAGATAAATCACATTGGGCTTTTTTAACAGCCAGTAAATTCCATAAGGAAGAAGCAGAAATACCAGCACAATGGCCGCCAGCAGCTTCAGAATCTCTCCAAAATGTCTTGGAAAATACAAGGCATAATAGAAATTCGTATCACAGATCCCCGGCACATGGTTCTGCTGGAAAATGGTCTTGATCTGAAGGCGGATTCTCCGGTTGTCGTCCCGCAGATCTGATGTTTCGTCAATGATCCGCTCCTTCACGCCCTGGTTTTTCGCCTTTTCCCGCTTACTCCGGGCTTTTTTTAACTGATCCTGTCCCTTGCTCAGTTCCTTATCATAGCTGGCTGTGATCTCACCCAGACGTTTTTTCGTGGTCTGGCTGATCTGGTCTTCCACTTCTTTTTTATCCATTTCCAGCTGCTTCTGATCTTGTTTTAACCGTTTTAAAAGCTGCTGTTCCTGCTGCTCCATATCCCGAAGTTCTAAAACTGCCGTTTTGGCTTCTCTCAAAAATGTTCCGTAGTCTGTAATGACGTCCATCAGCCATTTTCCTCCTTCGCAAGGTCTCATTTTATTATAGCGCGACTTCATCGGCATTACAAGGAAGTCATTTACATTTTCCCCAATGTCCGATATACTATGAGAAGATTTCGCTGCCATCATGAACGTCACAGATGACAGCTGTTTTAGGAGGTTCATTTATGTTCCGTATGTGGGGAAAAATCATCAAAGACAACCATCTGATCAAGGACACCACCATCTGCATCAGCGATTACAGTCTTTCCCGGACCCAGATGGTATTTCAGTCTCTCGATGACATCTGCTATGAATTCGATTTAAGCAAACCGATCTGGCTGGACTCCAACATCCACGATTTCCAGCTTCACGCCAAGACCCGTTTTGGACAGGATCAGTTTATTGAACATATCGAATTTGATTATCTTGAAATCCAAATTATCGAAGAATAGGCTACAGGTTCATCACAATCAAAGAAATACCAGAAATGATCAACAGAACCACGATCAGCATTTTCACGATCCGGTCATCCATCTTGGAACTGCATTTCATGCCGACCCACAGGCCCAGAAGGGAAAATGGGAACAGCGCCAAAGACTGCAGGAAAATGCCTTTGGTCAGAATTTTCAGCACAATATAGAGGCCGATGCGGAATGTGCTTTCCACCAAGAATACCATGCTGATATTGGCCTTAAATCCGCTGCCGCTGTCGGTCACGCGGCTTACATAGGCCGCCAGCAGGGCACCTACGCCAAATAATCCGCATAAAACACCAGCAATGATGCCAATGATTGCCAGAACAATCTTTGAATTTTTCATCTTGCCCGGATGGCGTTCCCGCAGAAACATCTCAATGCCAAGAACAATGATCATAACTCCGAACACCACTTTAATGGCGCTGGCATCTACATTTTTTAATAGGAAGGAGCCAGGAATACTTCCTGCAAGCACCAGAACCGACAGCGGGATAAATACCTTCGGATCCAGGCTTTTCCGGTTTTTCCAGGTCAGAATGGCATTGGCCGGGTAACCAAGCAGCAGATCCACCGGGGAAATGTTCGCGTTAACCGAACCGAAACTTAGCATGGCAGTAAAGACCATGGTGTTGGCAAAGCCGCATAAGCCCTTAATGATGTACGACGTGAACGTCGCGAAAATCCATAAACCCATATCGTTCCCCCATTTTTCTGATGTTCGTAAAAATAAGGCGTTCCTCGAAACAAAGGAACGCCTATATTTATGCCACGCCTGCCGCTTACAGTCTCTTCATTAACTCCTCGCGCTCTTTCTCATAGCCAGGTTTGCCAAGAAGAGCGAACATATTTCTCTTATAGCTCTCAACACCTGGCTGGTTGAATGGGTTCACACCCAGCAGATAACCGCTGACACCGCAAGCAAACTCGAAGAAATAGAACAGTTCGCCTAAGTAGAACTCGTTCTGCTCCGGAACATTGACTTTCAGGTTTGGTACCTGGCCGTCAGTGTGTGCCAGAATGGTTCCGTTCATAGCGCTCTTGTTGACAAAGTCTACATTCTTGCCAGCCAGATAGTTCATACCGTCGGTATCAACCTCTTCCTCTTTCAGAACCACTTCTTCTGGAGACTCTTCTACATTGATCACAGTCTCGAACATGATCCGTGCGCCGTCCTGGATGAACTGGCCCATGGAGTGCAGATCGGTAGTCAGATCTACAGCAGCCGGGAAGATACCCTTCTGGTCTTTGCCCTCGCTCTCACCGAATAACTGTTTCCACCACTCAGATACATAGTGAAGGCTTGGCTCATAGTTTGCCACGATCTCCACGTGTTTGCCTTTTCTTAATAAAATGTTGCGGATTGCTGCATACAGAAGTGCCGGGTTCTCCTCATATGGAGTCTCCAGGGCTTTCTTTCTTCCGGAAGCTGCGCCCTCCATCAGCTTGTCAATGTCTGCGCCGCTGACTGCGATCGGCAGAAGACCTACTGCGGTTAATACAGAGAAACGTCCTCCTACATCATCCGGAACCACGAAGCTCTCGTAACCTTCCTGATTTGCCAGGTTCTTTAATGCGCCCTTCGCCTTGTCAGTGGTTGCGTAGATACGCTTGTTAGCCTCTTCTTTGCCATATTTCTCAACCAGCATCTCCTTGAATACACGGAATGCGATGGCTGGCTCCGTTGTGGTACCGGACTTGGAAATGATATTGATGGAGAAATCTTTGCCTCTCACCACATCCTGCAGGTCCTTGATGTATTTGCTGCTGATGCTGTTGCCCACGAAGAAGATCTGTGGGGTCTTTCTTGTGCCTTTGTCTAATACATTATAGAAACTATGGGTCAGAAACTCGATGGCTGCTCTGGCACCCAGATAGGAACCGCCGATACCGATGACTAACAGCACATCGGAATCAGACTGGATCTTTGCTGCTGCCTTTTTGATGCGGGCAAACTCTTCTTTGTCATAATCCACTGGAAGGTCGATCCATCCCAGGAAATCGTTGCCTGCTCCGGTTCTGGAGGTCAGCACCTCTTTGGCGCACTCCACACCAGCCTTCATATTTTTCACTTCGTCTGCGGAAATAAATCCAGCAGTTTTGGAATAATCAAATGTAACTTCTTTTCCCATAATCATATTCTCCTTTATCATATAGTTTCTGCGGTAATTGCCACAAAGCCTTAGGTTTAGTATAGCACAGATTTGTCTGGTTTGCGATCCCTTATTTGTTAAAATATGCACGATCACGTGTGTTCTGACCGCCTGTTTTTCTGTGCCGTCTTATGGGGTAAGGCGATTCGCTCATTTTCAGCATCATGGCCTCTTAACGCCTATGCCAGATATTGCTTTAAAATCTCTCCCACCAGTTCCAGCTCATCCGGTGACAGATCCCGGATCCAGTCATTTTCACCGCGACTCCGCTCTCTGCTGGCAGCAATCTGCTCTAAGCTATGTTTGAGATAATCCACATCCCGCCGCACTGGTTCCTGACCACCCGGATTCTGGCCCTGGCGGCCGGCCGAACTGTCTCCAGCACGTTCTCCACCGGACATCACAGTTTCCTGGACATTCCGGCCCGGCTCTGTTTCCGCATTTCCACGGTTTCCAAGGCTGGTAAAACGGCCTTTCGGATCTCTGGCCACAGTTTTCCGCTCTTCCGAGGCCTGGGACTCTGTTATGTCCGCCTTGGATTTTCTTAAAAAACGGGATCCTTTTTTCCCATTGATTTCCTTTACAGAAACCGTGTGATCAGTTCCATCATCGTCCGCATCACGACTTCGCAGGTCGCGGATATTCAAATCCCGGACATTTAAGTCACGGATATTACTATTTTTCATAGCAGCGCCCCGGAGACTTCCACTTCGGCTGTCCTGTCCACCCCTGACGCCCCGGTAATCCTCCTCTGACGCAGAAGCGGTCTCACGGGCCAGGCGGTTAAATAGAGAATTTTCTAAATAATCCTGCAAGCCATTCAGTAACTGGTTTTTCCGTTCCGCCAGATTAATACCGCAGTCCAGAAACAAGGTCAAAAGGCCGCTGAGCAGGCCGACAGTTCCATACAGAACAATATAGTAGCTGTCGCAGCGATACCAATAAGCCCCAAAGGCCGCGCTTCCTCCCAACAGGAAGCAGAGAACGGTCAGCTGGGATGCCAGGTTACCCCATCCATTTAAGGTAAAGCCCATAAAACGATAGCCAGCCAGCTGCTTTTCCAGATATGCTTTTGTATTGTGGATTCCAAGATTCAGACGGTATGTATTTTCGGCTTTCTGTTTCAGATCCCGCAGACAGCGGTTCTTGGTAAGAGTCATGTTATCAGTTTCACGAATCAGTCTTTTGTAAAGGTTACGGGCTGTCAGTCTGCTTAAAAGTCCAAGAATGCAGACAGCCGTCAGAACGTACAATGCTTTTCCTGTTTCTAAAAATTCCAGCATCATAAAAAGCTCCCCTTTCTTCTCCAGATTCATTCCAGATGCCATTTATTATAGCGGCGGAATTTTCATTTGGGAAGATTGG
>CAKRWX010000201.1 GCA_934418055.1 uncultured Lachnospiraceae bacterium | reverse complement strand
GGCCAGGGCGGTAAAGATGGATACCCAGTTGCCGTACACGGAGGTAAAGCCCTGGATGGTCAGCTCGGCACCTGCCGCCTGTCCGTAAGGAATACTGATCGGACTGCACAGGATAACCAGAGAAGTTAAGGTACAGATCAGGATGGTATCGGTAAACACCTCGAAAATACCGAACATACCCTGTTTTACCGGCTTTCCGGTGTCAGCGCAGGCATGGGCGATGGAACCGGTACCAAGACCAGCCTCATTGGAGAAGATACCACGGGAAACGCCCTTTTTCATGCTGAGGAACATGCTTCCGATGACACCTCCTGTCACTGCGGATGGAGAGAACGCACCTTCAAAGATGGAGACAAACACACCTGGAACCACACGCCAGTTAAGAACTACGATGCCAAGAGCCAGGACGATGTACAGAAGTGCCATAAAAGGAACGAGCTTTTCCGTTACCTGTCCGATCCGCTTGATGCCGCCAAGCAGAATCAGGGCGATCAGAACGGTAATGATGATACCAATGGCCAGATTGGTGATGGAAGTCTGTTCCTGGGTGATCACATGGAAATTGATCAGGGCAGAGTTGACTGCAGTGGTGATGGTGTTAACCTGTGTGGCGTTGCCGGTACCGAATACAGTCAGGACGCCAAAGCCTGCGAACAGATATGCCAGCCAGAGAAAATTCTTTCCAAGACCATTCTTAATGTAGTACATAGGGCCGCCAACCAAGTCGCCCTCTGCATTTTTCTCGCGATAATATACAGCCAGAGTTACCTCGGAAAATTTGGTACACATACCTAAAATGGCAGAAACCCACATCCAGAACACCGCGCCCGGACCGCCGATGGCGATGGCACCTGCCACACCTGCGATATTACCAGTTCCGACCGTTGCCGCCAGCGCTGTACACACGGCCTGGAATGGCGTGATGGCACCGTCAGATGCGGATTTCTTGCGGAACATCCGGCCGATGGTAGTGCGGATGGCGTAAGGGAATTTGCGGATCTGCAGGAAATGGGTGCGGATACTTAAGTACAGTCCCACGCCGATGATACAGACCATAGCTGGTATACCCCAGATGAAGTTATTGACTGCTGAGTTGATGGTTTCAATTGTATGAAGCATAAAATTCAACCTCTTCCTTAAATAAAATATAATAAAGAGCATATCACAAAAAAAAGCACTGGAAAAGAAGAAAATGAAAAAATAATGAAAAAATGGTCGGATTATGTTATAATCAAATGATAGGCATTCATGAAACTTAGGAAATAAAGGGGTTGAAGATTCGTATTTATGAAAGTAAATGAATTTGCGGAGCTGGCTGGTATGGCACCCAGCAAGGTGCGTTACTATGACCGTCAGGGACTGATCCGGAGTGAGCGGAGTGGTAATAATTACCGGAATTTTACCAGCAGTGATGCGCTGGATATTTACCATGCCCAGATGCTTCGCAGTTTTGACATGACCATTCAGGAGACGTTGGAGGCTCAGAAAAGAGATCTGGGACAGATTGACGGCTGGCTGGAGGGACGAATTGAGAACCTGGAGGAAGCACTCCGGTGGGAAGAAATGAAACTGACCAGACTTCAGGAGATGCGGGAGTATTTCCGATTAATTAAGGAAGGAGATTCCCGCATTGTGCCACGGGAATTGGATGATCAGTACAGTGTGTGGAATTTTGGTACCGAAGACCAGAAACTGACGGAACCGCAGAAGGAAGCACTGCAGGTTCTGGCAGAAACGATGCCATTTTCCTATATCGCCATTAAAATTACCGGGGAAAGCATTATAAGAGGAACGGAAGAACTGGATATTTGTATTGGTCTTGGAATTTTAAAAAGGAACCAGCAGAAAATCGGACTGGAACTGACGGAGGCATTTGAACTGATCGAGGGCGGCGTTCATAAGGGGCTGTTTCTGGCGGCGGAAGATCCATTTGTCATTACCAGGACGGATATTCTCCCGTTGATTGAGGAGATGGAAAAATGCGGAGTGCTGGGAAATGATCTGACGGGACGAATTTATATCAGCTATATGGAAAATGACAAATTTGTCCACGGCATTGGATTGGGGTTCCCGGTTCAGAGTGACGCACGGTGAATTTTTTCACATACAAGACAAAAATTTAACAAAAAATATTGACCTGTTAGCGGCTTACAGGTTTAGAATCATAGATATGAAACAAGGGAGGAAGAAACACATGAGAAAAAGATCACTTCTTTTACTGGGTGCCGCAGTTGCAGTGTCTATGACCGCTTGTGGTACACAGAAAGCAGCAGAAGAGACTACTTCCGCTGCAGCAGCAGAGTCCGGTATCTACACACCAGGTACTTACACTGGTGAGGCAGATGGTTTCGGAGGAAAAGTAACGGTTACCATCACAACTGATGAGAACTCCATTACAGATGTTACCGTAACTGGCGATAACGAGACTGCATCCATCGGCGGAGCAGCATTAGAGCAGTTAGTTGAGCAGATCAAAACTGCACAGAGCGCAGAGATCGATGGTGTCAGCGGTGCAACTGTTACATCTACTGGTGTAAAAGAGGCAGCTCAGGCAGCCATCAATGCAGCAAAAGGCGAGGCTGCAGCAGAGGACGTTGCATTATCCTACACACCAGGTACTTACACTGGTACTGCAGAAGGATATAACGGACCAGTTGCCCTGGACGTAACTTTTAGCGATAGCGCAATCACAGATATCCAGATCAATTCTGAGGCTGAGACAGGCCACGTTGGTACACCAGCTTACGATATCATGTTCGCAGATGCCATTGAGGCAAACGGTTCTGGCGTTGATTCCGTATCTGGAGCAACCTTCACCAGCCGTGCAGTAAAAGAGGCATTAAATGACGCAGCTGAGCAGGCAGGCGTTTCCAGCATCGACGCATTCAAGAAGAACACGGTTGTTCATGAGGCACAGGACGATGTTGATGTAACTTATGATGTAGTCGTTGTCGGCGGCGGCGGTGCCGGTATGGGCGCAGCAGCACAGGCAGCACAGAACGGAGATACTGTACTGGTTATCGAGGAGAACGCAGAGATCGGTGGTAACACACTGGTATCTGGTGGTGCTTTCCAGTCCGTTATGCCATATCTGGTTTGGGATGCTGCTGATCCAGACGCTAAGAGTGCAGTTTGGGATTACAACGGCCAGACTTATGACAAGGTAATGTCCACACAGGGATGTATCGATACCTTAAAGACCATCTTAAACTGGTCTGAGGAACCATTTGACGCAGATTACTACAAAGATCATGACTATGTAGCTGGCGACATCGAGGAGCTGAGCAAACATGGTGTTCATGAGGAGTATCTGCCAACTTTACAGGCATTAAAGAAAGAGATCCAGGCATACTTAGACTGGGCTCAGCCACAGTTAGACGCAGGTGTTCCTGAGAATGAGATCACTCTGTTCTCTACTGTAAACTTACATATTTTCCAGACCTACTACGGCGGTCTTCGTCCAAGTGCAGACAAGAGCGAGTGGGTATACAGTGACTTCGACTTAGCAAGCCAGTTCATCGAGGATGGCCAGGGCTTAAAAGAGTGGTTAGAGGATCAGGGCGCATTATTTGATGATGCTCATCAGCCAACTCTGATCGGTGCTTTATGGTATCGTGAGAACGGTTTCGGCGGCGGCGACTTAGACGGCGACGGCAAAATGGATGTTCCTGCACAGTGGGGTACTTACTTCGCAACTACCAAGAACACTCTGTTAAATACAACTGAGACTGCATCTGAGAACCAGATCATGCTTCGTACAACTGCTGAGAACCTGATCGTTGAAGACGGCAAGGTAACTGGTGTACAGGCTACCATGTATGATGGAACCAAGGTAATCGCTCATGCAAACAAGGGCGTGATCCTGGCAACTGGTGGATTTGCAGCAAATATCCAGAAAGTAAAAGAGACCAACCAGTATTGGGATGAGTCCTACATCACCGACAACACCAAGACAACCAACCGTTCTTCCTTACAGGGCGATGGAATCACCATGGGCGAGGAAGTTGGCGCAGCTACCACCGGCGAAGGCTGGACTCAGATGATGCCAATCTCCTGGATCGACAATGGTAACCTGGCATTCGGTGCTGGTACTTACGCAGTTTACATCAACCCAACCACAGGTAAACGTTTCGTAAACGAGTCCGCTGAGCGTGACGTATTATCCTTAGGTGAGTTTGAGAATGGTATCGAGTACAATGGTACTCAGGGTGTATTCTTAGAGATTTCCAATGCTGATATCATGATTGGACGTCCATATCCATACGATGACTACACCAACAACGTAGCTGGCAAAGATGAAGTAGACGGCCGTGTATACTTCGCTTCTAATAAGGAAGAGTTACAGGCAGTTCTGGACAAATTCGGCATGGAAGCTGATCCAGAAGAGATCTACGCAAACATCGAAGCATACGACAAAGCAATCATGGCTGGCGAGACTCCTGCAGATGCAGACAAGAGCCAGGCAAGCAACCTGATCGGTAACGTTGAGTTAGACGAGCATGGCAACTACAAAGCAGATACCTATTCTCTGGATGATGCAACCTTAAGAATCCGTATCATGGCTCCATCTACTCACCACACCATGGGTGGTTTGACCACAGATATGGATCGTCGTGTACTTGACGCTGATGGCAATGCAATCCAGGGTCTGTATGCAGCAGGCGAGGTTACTGGAGGAATTCACGGTGGTAACCGTTTAGGCGGTAATGCAATCGTTGAGATCTTCGTATCCGGACGTACTGCAGCAAACGCAATTGATAAAGACAATCAGTAATTTCGGTGGAAATGCTGGTTTCGTGAAAAAGAGCAGTCTGTGAAAGCAGGCTGCTCTTTTTCTGTTATGATGATGATGAAAAGGCAGTCGTGCTTGCACGGATTGGCATTTGCGAAGCCTATTTCGTCTGCGTTATAGCAGCAAAAAAGAACATATGTTCTGCCCTGCTGTGGACAAATAGAAAAAGGTATAGTATAATAAAAAACAGAATACGCCGCACAGGCAGACAGAAGGTATAGATATGAT
>CAKRWX010000200.1 GCA_934418055.1 uncultured Lachnospiraceae bacterium | reverse complement strand
GTTACGGAGCATGGAACACCGAAAACCCGGTGGGAACCTGGTATGTAAAAGCGAAAACCGCCAAAACGTTGAACTATAATGAGGCAGAGAGCGGTCCAGTAGAATTTCAAGTAACGAAGGGAACTCTGGTTCCAGGTGTGAAATCCATCGAGTCAAAAACATATGATGGAAATACCAATGCGGCTGGCACATTGGGACTGATTGCTGCGGAAGGAAGTGCGATTCCAGCAGGAGATCGAGCGGCAGTGAATGCTGAGGACGCCGTCAGTGGAACATTTTCCTGGACCTCCAGCGCAGCAGGAACCAATACGGTTGATGTTGCTGACATCAAGTTAAGCAGCAATCTTGCCAGCAAATATGAACTTTCCACAGACCAGCTTTTCGGCGAATCTTTTGGTGATGCAAAGATATTACCAGCGAAAGTGGATGAAAATGATTTTACTGTCAGTGGTTATTCTGGTGTTTATGATGGGGAAAGTCACGGAATAGGACGGTTTATCTGGGGAAGTACAAACTATGAGATTACTTTTAAAGATAAGGACGGCAATTACACACTGACCAGTTCAGAATGGCCAGAATATACCAATGTTGGTGATTATCTCGTTGAATACAGACTGACCAATGAGAATTATGAGCCATATTATGGCTCCGAACAGATTCACATTTCCCCAGCGCCGCTTACGGTTACGGCAGAGGATAAAACCGTGACTTACAAGGAGGAGGCACCAGTATATAGTTATGTGGCAACTGGCTTTGTGCATGGGGAAGATGAATCTGTATTGGAGGAAATCGCCAATTATGATTGTGCTTACACAGCGGGAAGCGATGTGGGAGAGTATGAGATCATGCCATATGGCTTTGCTGCTAAGAACGGCAACTACGACATTTCCTATCAACCAGGTAAATTGACCGTGGAGCAGGCGGAACCGGAATTTTATCTCACCAATCTGGAAGAATTAAATCGTGTATATGATGCCAAAGCCATTGCACCAAAAGCTGGTTCGGACAGTGATGGAAAATTGACTATAACCATCAGCAAAGGCATGGAGATCTTTCATACGAGTCCGGTTGATGCGGGAATCTATACGGTAATGATTTCAGGAGAAGCCGGAAAGAATTATAAGGCAGGCAGCGCCGCTTATTCCTTTGAAATCCGAAAAGCGCCGCTTACAGTAACAGCGGTTGATCAGAGAATCGCTTTGGGGTCTGAGATTCCAGAGTACATGGTGGATTATAAAGGTTTCCAGGGAACCGATGAGGAACGGGTATTAGGCGGAGCATTGCAATTTGCCTGTGAGTATACAGCCAATAGCCCGATAGGAGAGTACGCCATCGTACCTTCTGGTCTGACATCGGATAATTATGAGATCCAGTTTGTAAATGGTACACTTTATGTAAACCATAAGAACAGTCATATTTCCAGTGGCTCTGGCGGCTCCAGTTCATCCGGTGATTCTGGATCAGGAATCACATCCAGTGGCGGAACCTGGGACAAGCAGGAAAAAGGATGGAGATTCTATTATAAAAATGGTTCTTACGCAGCAGGAAAGAGAACGAAAGATGCAGATGGTACTATCTATGAGAATCTAAAATGGGTGAAGATCAATGGAAATTGGTGGCCATTTGGAGCAGATGGATATTTGAAGACCGGATGGGTATTAGATGGAACCGATAACCGCTGGTATCAGATCGATGAGAACACCGGTATGCGAAAAGGCTGGTATTTTGGCCAGAACGATGATAAGAACTGGTATTACCTGGACTCGGTAAGCGGAGCTATGGTGACCGGCTGGCAGTTCATTAATGGCAAATGGTATTATTTCTCCGTTACATCAGCAACACCGCTGTGGAGATACGATCTGACAACTGGAAGATGGATCTTCGATCCTAAATCCAATGGTCGCCCATACGGAGCTATGTACCAAAACACCCAGACCCCGGACGGCTACTATGTAGATGAAAACGGTGCCTGGGATGGACAGAAAGTGAAAATCAGATAGAAATAAAAAACGCTGCAGAGCCTTCGTTTATGGAGGCTTTGCAGCGTTTCTATATGATAACTATATATGATGTTCTAAATAACTTACTCTGTTTTGAAGTTCAGCGATAGCTCGGATAGCAAGTGTGATATTACCGGTGTCTAAGTTATTAATACGTGTATGTTCTTTTAACTCTTGAACATCATTATCAAGCTTATCAATTCTGGACTCAAGGAGTGAACGGGTTCGATCAACTTCTTCTAAAACTAAATTCTCGGAAGCAGCGAAACGAGAATCTAACGTTTCATCTATTTGAGTTCCAAAAACAGCGAAGCGAGAATCTAGTTTCTCATCCATTTTGGCTTCAAAATCGGTGAAACGAGAATCCAGTTTCTTATCCATTTTGGCTTCAAAATCGGTGAAACGAGAATCTAATTTCTTATCCATTTTGGCTTCAAAATCGGTGAAACGAGAATCTAATTTTTCATCCATTCTGGATTCAAAATCAGCGAAGCGGGAATCTATTTGCCCTTGAAAATCAGCAAAACGCGAATCCATTTGATTTTGCATATCCTCAAAATGCTGATTGGTATCTTGGCGTAGCCGTGCGAGTTCTTTTAAAATAAGCTGGGTATCCTGGTTCATACAATATCTCCTTTCAGTTGGTGCGGGGAGATAAATTCTCCCTGCTGGTTGTACTATAGGTGGTTTTCAGCAAAGAGTTTTTGACTGCCGTATCCGGCGGTGAGTAAAAGAATCATAGATAAAAACTTAGAAACTTTGCCTGGACTTATCATAACATATTATCCACATAAGGACAAGGTATATTTTGAGGTGGTTTGATTTTGAAGGGATAAAGATCATCGAGCTGCATGGGGTATAAATAGAAAAAAAGAGAAGCGGCTGTCGAAACAACCGCTCCTCTTATCACGTTTATTGAGTTTGTAATTATAACTGTGGGCCAGCGGATACCAGTGCTTTACCTGCTGCGTTGCCTTCGTATTTTGCGAAGTTCTTGATGAATCTTGCAGACAGATCTTTTGCTTTGGTCTCCCACTCAGCTGCATCTGCGTAGGTATCTCTTGGATCCAGGATTGCAGGATCAACACCTGGAAGCTCAGTAGGAACTTCGAAGTTGAAGAATGGGATCTTCTTGGTAGGTGCAGTTAAGATAGCGCCGCTTAAGATGGCATCGATGATACCACGGGTATCTTTAATGGAGATACGTTTGCCAGTGCCGTTCCATCCGGTATTAACCAGGTATGCTTTTGCACCGCTCTTCTCCATCTTCTTAACTAACTCTTCTGCATATTTGGTTGGATGCAGCTCCAGGAATGCCTGTCCGAAGCAAGCGGAGAAGGTAGGAGTTGGCTCTGTGATACCACGCTCTGTACCAGCCAGTTTAGCTGTGAAACCAGACAGGAAGTAGTACTGAGTCTGCTCTGGAGTCAGTACAGATACTGGAGGAAGTACGCCGAATGCATCTGCAGATAAGAAGATTACGTTCTTAGCAGCTGGTGCGGAAGAGATTGGACGTACAATGTTCTGGATATGGTTGATCGGATAAGAAACACGAGTGTTCTCAGTAACGCTCTTATCAGCGAAATCGATCTTGCCCTCAGCATCCAGAGTAACGTTCTCTAACAGAGCGTTGCGCTTGATTGCATTGTAGATATCTGGCTCAGACTCTTTGTCCAGGTTGATAACCTTTGCGTAGCATCCACCCTCGAAGTTGAATACGCCGTTATCATCCCAGCCGTGCTCATCATCACCGATCAGCAGACGCTTCGGATCAGTAGACAGAGTAGTCTTACCTGTACCGGACAGACCGAAGAAGATTGCAGTGTTCTTACCGTTTAAGTCGGTGTTAGCGGAGCAGTGCATGGAAGCGATGCCCTTTAATGGAAGGTAGTAGTTCATCATGGAGAACATACCCTTCTTCATCTCGCCGCCGTACCATGTATTGATGATAACCTGCTCGCGGCTTGTGATATTAAATACAACTGCGGTCTCAGAGTTCAGACCCAGCTCTTTGTAGTTTTCAACTTTTGCCTTAGAAGCGTTGTAAACAACGAAATCTGGCTCAAAGTTCTCAAGTTCCTCAGCGGTTGGCTTGATGAACATGTTGGTTACGAAGTGTGCCTGCCATGCAACTTCAACGATGAAACGGATTGCCATACGGGTATCTTTGTTTGCGCCGCAGAATGCATCTACTACGAACAGTCTCTTGTTGGATAACTCTTTCTGAGCGATCTCTTTTACTGCTTTCCAAGCTTCCTGGGTTGCTGGATGGTTGTCGTTCTTGTACTCATCAGAAGTCCACCATACAGTGTCCTTGGAGTTATCATCAACAACGATGAATTTGTCTTTAGGAGAACGTCCGGTGTAGATGCCGGTCATAACGTTCACAGCACCTAACTCGCTGACCTGTCCTTTTTCATAGCCTTCCAGCTCTGGTTTTGTCTCTTCCTCGAATAACATCTCATAAGAAGGGTTGTACACGATTTCTGTCGTTCCGGTGATACCATACTTGCTTAAATCAATCTTTGCCATCTTTGATAACCTCTTTTCTCTCAGCTTATGGTAACCTTTCTCATCAATAGGTTACATTATTTCCCACAAAGAAGTATAAAAACAAACTTCTCTGTCTATATTATAGCGCGTTTATTGTCAAAATCAAGTAAGAAAATTAAAATTTTAACAATATATTTTTTGAAAAGCAAAAGGATATTGTATACAATGCACACATTGCGCTCGATTATTAGAGAAGGAGTTTACGGAAGAATTGCGGCAGCGAATATTAGGCAGAAACCTTGACTCTGCAACGATTGTAGAGTATAAGATGATCAAAACGCTTTGAGAGGGTAATTATCATGGAGAAAAATCTTACGTCCGGCAGTGTGTTTAAAAATATGATGTTGTTTTCACTGCCATATCTGCTGTCGTATTTTCTGCAGACGCTTTATGGAATGGCGGATCTGTTTATCATTGGCCAGTTTGAAGGAGTTGCCAGTACCACTGCAGTCTCAGTGGGAAGTCAGGTGATGCAC
>CAKRWX010000199.1 GCA_934418055.1 uncultured Lachnospiraceae bacterium | reverse complement strand
CAATATGTCTCCGCAGGATCCGCACACAGGAAGAATGGAATGTGCTGACCCAGATGCTCTCAGAACCAAACTGCACCTGCTGATCCACACGTTCCCGCATTTCTCCTGCTGCCTTATTGGTAAATGTAATCGCCATGATATTCCATGGGTTCACGCCCTCATCCTCGATCAGATGGGCAATCCGGTAAGTCAGGACCCTGGTTTTACCAGAGCCCGCACCCGCCAGAATCAAAAGAGGCCCTTCTGTACAGAAGACGGCCTCTTTCTGCTTTGGATTCAGCAATTCATAAGAACTCATATCTGCCCTCACTTACTTCGACTGCTCATAAGCCTGACGGACACATTTCGCCAGCTGGTCTGCACAGGAGGTTCCTTTCATGCCGCACTGATTACCTAACAGATATCCCTCAATCTGCTCAACGGTCATTCCGTCAACCAGTTTACCAATTGCCTTTAAGTTACCATTGCATCCGTTGGTAAATACAACGTTGGTTACAACATCTCCATTTAAATCAAAGCTGATCTGTCTTGCGCAGACGCCCTGTGGTTTCATATCAAATCTCATGGTGATTCCTCCTCTATAATCTTGCATGCTTTCCAGATCCGGCTTGTCTTCCGGATCCCGGTTATGTTTCTTATCAGTTATCGGATCCAGTCCGCTCATATGTTCGCTATTTCTGGATTCTTCCGTATATTATAGATGATTTTTTTCATTTTGTAAATGCAGAATCCCATCCTATTCTGCTGAAAATGGTGTAGAAATGGTGTACTTCTCTTTCTCCATTTCTTCCCACTACGAAAAAAGTACGTATTTACGCCAAAAAAATAATTCATTTTCCCTCTTGTCATCTAGTATTGAAAACTATATAATAGCATAGAGAGGTGACAACAGACTATGAAAACCAATAAAGAACGTTTACGTGACATTTTTGCCCGGCTGGACAGTCTTGATTATATTAAGCCAGAACAGATTCCCAACATTGATCTCTACATGGATCAGGTGACTACATTTATGGACGAGCATCTGGGGCAGTCCAAGCGTTATGAGGACGATAAGGTTCTGACGAAGACCATGATCAACAACTACGCTAAGAATAACCTTCTTCCACCACCTGTTAAGAAAAAATATTCCAGAGAGCACATGCTGCTTCTGGTCTTTATTTACTATTTCAAAAATATGCTTTCCTTCCATGATATTGAGACGCTTTTTGCGCCCATCACAGAGGGTCATTTCATGGATGCTTCGGATCTGTCTCTGCAGGACATCTACGAGGAAGTTTTTTCCATGGAATACGAGCAGATGAAACGTCTGAAGGAAGACTTGATCCGCAAATTCCATACTTCTGAGGAATCTTTTGCCGACCAGAAAGAAGATAAGGATTATCTCCAGCTTTTCACCTTTATCTGCGCTCTTGGCTTCGACGTATTCTTAAAGAAACAGGCCATGGAGATGCTGATCGATCAGATCCGGGAAGATTATCCAGTAGATCATAGTAAAAAGAAAAAATAAGAAGTGCCGTGTCCCCGCCTTATGGGACGCAATAAGACAAAACAGGCGAAGCAAGTATCCACTCTGATACTCCTTCGCCTGTTGTATATTCTGACAGATCTGCCTGTCCCTATTCGCCCTGTTCCTGATTCAGTCTGGCAAATACCATGTCGTAACCATCGCTTCCATAATTCAGAGAACGGTTCACACGGCTGATCGTTGCAGTAGACGCTCCAGTTTTCTCTGCGATCTCTAAGTATGTCTTGCCCTCACGCAGCATTTTCGCTACTTCATAACGCTGAGATAAGGATAATAACTCATTCACAGTACATACATCCTCGAAAAATGCATAGCACTCTTCTGGAGATTTTAAAGTTAAGATCGCATCAAACAGATGGTCTACGGCCTCTGTCTTAATTTTCTTGTTCATGTCTTAATCCCCTTTTCCGCAGTTTGTGGATCAGGTCTCCCATGTCCACTTTCATATTACCATTTTAACACAGTAAAATTATAAAGTCCATACCTGTTCCCTTAAGAAAGCATAAACTTTTTTTCGACAATTCCACGCTGGAAAATACCCGGCTTTAGGAAAGCATAAATTTCTCTACCACATGGGCAACGCCATCTTCCTCATTAGTTAAGGTAATATAATCTGCCGCTTTCCGCACTGGCAAAACTCCATTGCCCATGGCAACTCCAAGACCTGCATACTGGACCATGGTCAGATCATTATAACCATCTCCGCAGGCAATCATCTCTTCCCGCTTCATACCGATCACAGACAGAAGCCGCTCTAAGGACTGGGCCTTATCAATACCTTTTGGTAAAATCTCTAAGAAAAATGGATCTGAACGATAGACACTGAAATTCTTACCAAGAGCCGCTTTTACTTTCGGCTCCACCATAGCAAGATAATCGCCATCATCCGTCATCAAAAACTTCGACACAGAGAAGGTAATGTGCGCTTTCAGCTGTTCAATGGTCATAGGTACGATCTCTAACGTATTGATCCGGGACTCCAGCTGGACATACTGATCTTCCGGCCGGTTGGTCAATAACGTTCTGTTCTCGTAAGTCAGAATACTGACGTTATGCTCCTGGGCCAGATCAATGATCTTACTGTTGGCTTCTGCCGGAAGCTGGCGGCTGAATACCACCTCTTTGGTCTTGCAGTTCATGATAATTCCGCCGTTAAAAGACAGGATATATCCGCCGTAGTCCTCCAGATGCAGTTCTTCTGCCAGCGGCATCACGCCGTAAGTCGGTCTGCCGGAGGCCAGCACCACAATCTTGCCCTGCTCCTGAGCCTTCATCAGTGTTTCCTTTGTTTTCGGTGTAATCTCTTTATTCCGGTTGGTCAGTGTTCCGTCCAGATCCAGAACGATCATTTTGTATTCAGACATTTTAAAACCCCTTATTCCTTATTTCTTCCTAACAATTCCAGTAAATATTCTTCTGCACATTTCTCACGCAGCTGATTTTCCGCATGAAAACTTCCATTATTATAACCGAAACTACTATTCTTTTCCACCTTAATTTTTCTTTTTCCAAATTTCATAACCAAAACTGCACTGATTATAAGCGACCAACATGAAAAAACCGCCCTTCCACAGGATTTCGAGGCTCCTGTGAAAGAGCGGTTTTTCATTTCAGAAATGATTTCCGATCAATTATTTCTGGCTTGTATATCCGAAGAAGTAGTAACCAAGTGGTGTGTAGTACATGCCATCGATGCTGTCATCCAGCATATATTTGTTTACATAGAAGTAAATAGGAGCTAATACGCTGTCCTCACCGATCAGCATATCCTCTGCCTGATGGAAAGCTGTCATACGCTCAGACTGTACGGAAGTAGCTTTTGCTGCGTCGATTGCTGCATCATACTCTGGTCTGGAGTACTGAGCATCGTTGTTGCCGCCACCGGTATACCACATATCCAGGAAGGAGCAAGGATCGTTGTAGTCTGCGATCCAGCCGTTACGGGCGATCTGGTAGTTACCATCTTTACGTGTCTGGATGAATACGTTCCAGTCCTGGTTGTTCAGGGTAACGTTTACGCCCAGAACACTCTGCCACATGTTCTGCAGAGCCTCACCGATTGCCTTGTGGTTGTCGTTGGTGTTGTACAGATACTCAACAGTTGGGAAGCCCTCGCCGTTTGGATAGCCAGCCTCTGCTAACAGAGCTTTTGCTTCCTCACAGTTTGCCTCGTAATCCTCAGCAGCTACGCTGTAGTAGTCACCGCCAACCGTACGGAAGTCGTCATGGCCAGCGCCCTCTGTGTCATAGATACCAGCTGGAACGAATCCGCCTGCCGGAACCTCGCCAGTCTGGGTAACCTGCTCTACGATATAGTTACGGTCGATTGCCAGGCTGAATGCTTTACGAACCAGAGGATTGGAGAATACTTCATCCTCAGTGTTGAAGCATACATAGTAAGTACCAATGTAATCAGAGATCTGAAGCTCGCCAGATGCTAAGTAGTTAGGAACCTCATCAGTAGGAACTTCCTCGATGAACTGCAGTTCGCCGCTCTTGTATGCAGCTAAGATTGCGTTAGCGTCATCCAGTAAGGTGTACTTGATGGTATCTGGTCCTAATTTGTCATAATCATAGTACTCTGGGTTCTTCTCAGTTAAGATGTAAGCGTTGTGAGACCACTCAACCATCTTGTAAGGACCATTGCCGATGTAAGTAGATACATCATAAGTCCACTCGTCGTTGCCCTCTACCATATCCTGACGTACTGGGAAAGTAGCCGGGAATGCCATAATCTCCTCGAAGTATGGACAGTCATAGGTTAAAGTAATCTCCAGTGTACCGTCATCAATTGCCTTTACAGCCAGAGTATCTGGATCTGCACCTTCCTGAACCTCATTATAACCCTGAACCATGTCTACCATGTAAGCATAGTCAGCAGCTGTCTGAGGATTAGCCAGACGTTTCCAGGAATACTCGAAATCACCTGCAGTTACAGGCTGTCCATCGGACCATTTTGCATCGGAACGCATCTTGATGGTGTAAGTAACAGTACCGTCATCGTTGGTAACTTTCTCCCAGGACTCAGCCTGACCAGGAGCAGCTACTGCGTTGCCGTTGCCATCGTTTACCCACTTAACCAGACCCTCAAACATATGCTGGGTCATGATCGCGCCATCAACGGTGGAGTTTAATGCTGGATCCAGAGTCTGTGGCTCGGATGCCAGACATACAGCCAGATTGAAGCCGTCAGCTTCAGCGGTTGTCTCTGCTGCACTGGACTCAGCTGCTGCAGTAGTTTCTGCTGCTGCCTGAGTTGTCTCTGTTGTAGACTTGCCGCCACATGCTGCTAAAGACAGTACCATGGTAGAAGCTAATGCTACAGACAGAATCTTCTTTGTCTTTCTCATAATTACATCCTCCTTGATTTTTCTACCCTTTCAGGGCACCTTGCGCTCTGCGAGCACGTTGCACTCTTCGAGCACGATGCACTCTGCGAGCACGATGTATCGAAACGTCTGTTTTCAGACGGGGATACCAGTAACTGTTTCGCAGTTTCCTAC
>CAKRWX010000198.1 GCA_934418055.1 uncultured Lachnospiraceae bacterium | reverse complement strand
GACAATAAAACCCGCAAATACATTCCCAGGAAAAAATGGCTATCACCACAATGCATCTGCTTCCATTTGCAATTCTTCGAAAAATTATCAATCCGATCATAGATACTTTTTAATGATTTAAGAATTTCAGGACATTGTTCCTCCAAGGATTCCCAATCCATTGTCTGCTTAAATCTTTTCTCAATCAAGCTATACGGAATTTCTTTTTCCCTGCGTTGTTTCTGGACACTTACCCCTGTTTCCAGATCAATGCAATCAGACACTCCATGATGAAAATAAATCGCTGTGCTGATCATTTCTGTGACGATTGGTACATTTACCAGCTCCTGAATCAGCCTTCCACCCGCCGTAGAATGATCCAAACCATTCTTGTGAACCTGATCGCCTGATTCCAGAATTTTTTCAAAATCTTTCTGGTTTTCCTCGCCAAGTTTTCCGGCGTCGTGCATGATTCCCGCCAGATATGCCAGTATCTTTAGTTCCTGGATTGGACAGTTCTGGTAAGCAAAGTCTGCGACATGCTGCAAATGTGTTTTTGCGTCCTGGGTTCTCTGGGTTTCGTAATCAACATGCGCCAAATACTTGTTTTCTTTATTTAAATCGTTATCATATTTATCATCCATGAAATCTTCCTGCATCTTTTCTTATAGAATAGAGTTTAACAGATTATGAATGCCGTAGCATGAAAATTCCTGACATTTTTATTTTGTTTTTTCTTGTCGACTGTTTTTACTTTAAATATAAATTACTCAACGTTCTCAACAGATATCTCTGAATAAAGCTTGAATAAATGTGGTTTGGGAAGTCACTTTTGTAGCAAGGAGCATTAGAAAACGGTTCCAGTTGTAAGATACTTCATTCAAAAAACGATAGTATGTGTTTTTGGAAACAGCCTGTTCTTTGTGCTTGGAATTCAGAAAGCGGAAGAGATTTTTTCCCTGAAAAACGAGCAGTAACAAAAACCGGAATACTTCATAAGCAGAAACACCACAGAATTTCGTAATATTGGACTTGCGAATTAGCCTTGCAATCTGAAGTTCCTTTAAAGCATGAAAAAAATGATTTTCGGTATGGTCATTTTGATTGTTTTGGTATATCATTAAATCAGCACCTTTCGTATTTGGTTGATTGGATTGTGGTGATTTAATTGTGCCAAAAGTTAGGTGCTATTTCCATGTCAATAGAACATTTATTTTATAAATTTGTTTGAAAAATCAAGCATTCACACCGGGGTTTCTGGTGGGAAAGTTGAGTTAGTAATATTTTTATCAACGTTCATTTTTAATTTTCCCTTTTCTCCAATTTCTATACTGTCCAGACACAACCCTCTTATCAGTCGGTTTTTCCGCACATTCTGGTATGGCTCAAACCTTTCTAAACTTCACTACAGTTGGAATACGTCCATCATTGCACATTGTTTGTACCGTTCTTGGATTAATTCCCCATTTTTCAGCAATTTCCTTCACAGTAAAATATGCCCCTAGCATTTAATCACCTCAAAACAAACAAAAAACCGCCATCTCAGGCGGTAAACTGATTGTTGCAACTGGCTACCATTTTACAGGCCCTATAGTTTTGCGTCGCAGCCTTTCGACTGCTTTGCCCAATATTTTACTCTATTAACATCATAGTCGTTTTAACGCCGATTGTCAATATGAGCATTACTTGAGTTTCCTGTCTCGTGCTTTGACAAATAATCATTCGCCATATCTTCGACACCAGGACTGACTGTTGGTATTCCATTTAAACATTTTTCATAGCAAGAGTCTAACAATTTCATAATTTCTTCTTGCTTCAAAATACGGCAGGCAACCTTAAAGATTACCTGCCATATAAAATAATCTGTATCAAATTTTATTTATTCAAACTCAATCGTTGCCGGCGGCTTACCAGTGCAGTCATACAGTACTCTGTTTACATGCTTCACTTCATTCACGATTCTGCTGGATACTTTTCCAAGCACCTCCCACGGAATCTCGGCTGCTTCTGCAGTCATGAAGTCAATGGTGTTCACTGCTCTTAATGCGATGGCATAGTCATAGGTTCTCTCATCACCCATAACGCCTACAGAACGCATGTTAGTCAGTGCTGCGAAGTACTGGCCGATGCTGCGGTCAAGACCTGCGTTTGCGATTTCTTCACGGTAAATAGCATCTGCCTCCTGCACCATTTTTACTTTTTCAGCGGTTACTTCGCCGATGATACGGATTCCGAGCCCCGGTCCCGGGAACGGCTGACGGTATACCAGTTTTTCCGGAATTCCAAGCTCCAGACCTGCCTTGCGGACCTCGTCCTTAAACAGATCGCGCAGCGGCTCAATAATCTCCTTGAAATCAACATAGTCAGGAAGTCCTCCGACATTGTGGTGAGACTTGATGACAGCTGACTCTCCGCCCAGACCACTTTCTACTACATCCGGGTAGATGGTTCCCTGTACCAGAAAATCTACAGTGCCGATTTTCTTTGCTTCTTCCTCAAATACACGGATAAACTCCTCGCCAATAATCTTACGTTTGCGTTCCGGCTCCTCTACTCCTTTTAATTTTGCGTAGAAACGATCCTGTGCGTTGACACGGATAAAGTTTAAGTTGTACGGGCCATTTGGTCCAAATACTTCCTCAACCTCGTCACCCTCATTCTTGCGGAGCAGGCCATGATCTACGAATACGCAGGTCAGCTGGTCACCAACTGCTTTTGCAAGCATAACAGCTGCTACAGAGGAATCTACTCCACCGGACAATGCACAGAGCACTTTACCTTTGCCGACTTTCTCACGAACTGCCTTGATGGTATTTTCTACGAAAGCATCCATCTTCCAGTCACCTGCACAGCCACAGACTTCATATACGAAGTTTGACAGCATTTTGGTTCCTTCCACGGTGTGCAGTACTTCCGGATGGAACTGGATTGCATAAAGTTTTTTCTCCTCGCATTCTGCAGCTGCAACCGGACAGTCTGAAGTGCGGGCAATGATCTTAAAGCCCGGTGCTTCTTTCTCAATATAGTCATTGTGGCTCATCCAGCAGATGGTCTTCTCAGATACGTTGCCAAACAGCTTACTGGATTTGTCCACAGTTACTTCAATCTTTCCATACTCACGAACAGGAGCCTTGCAGACATGGCCGCCTAATACATGGCTCATGAGCTGCGCACCGTAGCACAGTCCCAGCACCGGAATGCCAAGCTCAAACAGTTCCTTACTGCAGGTAGCAGCGCCTTCCTCATACACGCTATTCGGGCCGCCGGTCAGGATAATGCCCTTTGGATTCATTTCTTTGATCTTTTCGATATCAGTCTTGTAAGAATAAATCTCACAATAAACATTGCATTCACGCACACGGCGGGCAACCAGCTGGTTGTACTGACCGCCGAAGTCGATTACAACAATCTTCTCTCTGTTCACGAGTCTTCCTCCCTATTTTTTGTGATAAAACCGAAATGTCCCAGTATTATCTTGATGTATCTCACGTTATTATACCTAAAATTATCACACTATACAAGTGGGTTCCACAAAATTGGCAAAATCCACAACCACTGCTGTTCCACACCTGTTTTTCCGTTCAGAAGTTCCTGTTTCCGAATCAGCGCCGCTTTTCTGCTTTCTTACAATTCACTTGACAACTGCTTAAGATTCCCCCAAATGCCTTGTTTTATCCCGTAAATATGGGATAATGAAGACAAAGAAAGGAGGTTCTGATTATGACGAAAACCCTGTTTTCAAAACATTCAAAGCAAAGTACCCGACACATCATACTTACTTCAGCCGTTTTCCTTGCACTGGCTTCTGCCTCACTGACCGGCTGTGGCGCAGCGTCGGCTTCATCCTACAAAGCAGAGACGGCAGCTGCTTATGATACGTCAGCCGGCATGCCTGCCAGCCTTTACAAATCTTCCACAAGTTTCAGTAACGATGCAGAGGCTGAGACCTACGCTGCCGCCGGAAACCATGAAGCAGCTCTGGAAGATTCCTCCACTGATTCCGGTTCTGCAGAGCTTTCTCAGGAAGCCGTACTTTCTCAGGAAGTCTCCAATCCGGCAACAGATCCGGCCAGAACCTCGGATGAAGCTGCTCCTGCACCTGTCGAACGCAAACTGATCCGCAATGTAAGTATGCATCTGGAAACACGGGAATTTGACGCACTCACAAAATCTATTTCGGATGCTGTTACTTTCTTTGGCGGCTACATGGAACAGTCCGATGTCTCCGGCAACAGCCTGTACTGGTCCGGCGAGCGTTCCAGCCGCTACTCCAACCTCACAGCCCGCATCCCGGAAAACAAGCTGGATGCCTTTCTCACCGAAGTGTCCGGTCAGGGAAATGTTACCTACAAAAATGAAAGTGTTCAGGATGTTACCTTGCAATACACCGACATCACCAGCCGGAAAAAGACTCTGCAGATGGAACAGGACCGATTATGGGAACTTCTGGAAAAGGCTGAGTCCATCGATGCCGTTATTGCACTGGAAGCCCGTCTTTCCGAAGTCCGCTACCAGCTGGAATCCATAGAATCCCAGCTTCGCACTCTGGATAACCAGATCGTATACAGCACGGTTTACCTCTCCATTCAGGAAGTTCAGGTTCTGACCTCCACTGACCCGGACACCATCCCGGTCCGCATCCAGAAAGGTCTCAGCCGCAGCTTAAATCAATTAAAGGTATCTTCGGTTGATTTTCTTGTATGGTTCATCTCCAGTCTCCCGATTCTGGCTGTATTCGCCGTGTTGGTTTTCATTGCAGTTATCATTCTTAAAAAATCTTTAAAAAGACGCAAAACCAGAAAACCAAAAGGGATGGATAAAAATGAAATAACGAATGCTCAGACAGAATCAAAGGAAGAGCACAAATAGAAAATAACAATTTAAGAATAGTCACGAAAGGTCCGAAGCAGGCCGGGGTGGTACTGGTAAAATCTAGAAATCATGGCTTTTTATGCATACCGCTCTGGCTGATTTTAGTTCTCTCTTAGCGGAGCCAATACAGTAGAAGCCGGTTATTCCGGCATTCCGCGGAGCAGAAATATGGGTATAACGTG
>CAKRWX010000197.1 GCA_934418055.1 uncultured Lachnospiraceae bacterium | reverse complement strand
ATGGAAACAGAAGATCTGAATGTGGTCAGTGAGTTTTTGGTGATGGCGGCAACCCTGATTGATATCAAGTGCCGGATGCTTCTCCCTGTGGAGGTCAACGAGGACGGGGAAGAGGAGGATCCAAGAGCGGAACTGATGGCGAGACTTCTGGAATATAAGATGTATAAATACATGGCCCAGGAGCTTCAGGAACTGGAGGATCATGCAGGAAAGCACCTGTATAAAGTGCCGACGATCCCTAAAGAAGTGGTAAAATACGAGGAACCGGTGGACTTAGATCAGCTTCTGGACGGATTGACGCTGGCGAAGCTGCAGTCAATTTTTGAGTCCATCATGAAACGCCAGGAGAATAAGATCGATCCGATCCGAAGCAAATTTGGAACCATCCGCAGGGAACCGGTCAGCCTGGAACAGAAGGTAGGCTCCGTTATGGCCTATGCCAGAAAGAACCGGAGGTTCAGCTTCCGTCAGCTTCTGGAGCGTCAGGCAGATAAGCTGGAGGTGGTGGTAACATTTCTGGCAGTGCTGGAATTGATGAAGATGGGAAAAATCCATCTGACACAGGAGCATCTGTTTGATGATATGAACATTGAGACGCTGGAACCGGAGGGTGAGCAGGGGGAACTGGATCTGAAAGAGCTGGAAGTGGATATGCAGCAGTAAAGAATATGAAACCAACGGCTGCAGGCTCCCTGAATTTTAAATAGGATGGAAGAATGGAAGAAAAGAAGCAGACGAGAAAAGAAAAACAATTAGAAAAGCATCTGGAGGCTGTGGTCGAGGCAGTGTTATTTACCATGGGAAAATCGGTGGAACTGCGTCAGCTGGCCATTGCCACAGGGCAGAGTGAAGAAGAAACCAAACAGGCGGTAGAACGGCTGAAAGCCCGCTACGACAAAGAAGAGCGGGGCATGGAGATCATCGAGTTGGAGGGCAGTTACCAGATGTGCACCAGAACCGGATTTTATGAGAATCTGATCCGGGTGGCGGCTTCTCCTAAGAAGCAGGTGCTCAGCGAGGTGGTGCTGGAGACTCTTTCCATCATTGCCTACAAACAGCCAGTGACAAAGATGGAGATTGAGAAGATCCGTGGCGTCAAATCGGACCATGCGGTCAATCGTCTGGTGGAATATAACCTGGTGCAGGAAGTGGGAAGACTGGACGCACCGGGACATCCGGCATTATTTGCCACAACCGAGGAGTTTTTGCGCCGTTTTGGCATCGGTTCCACAGAGAATCTGCCAGATATGGATCCAGTCCGCGAGGAGGAGATCAGGGTAGAGGTGGAAGAGGAACTGAAAGCACGGTTTGAGGAACATGAGCAGGAAGATACAGAGCAGGAGGAATTAGAGTAAGATGAATCGAAATCAGGAACTTTTTGAGAAAGCACCGGTATCCAAGGCCGTAGCGGTGATGGCCATCCCAACCATGATTTCCATGCTGGTGGTGGTGATCTACAACATGGCGGATACCTTTTTCATTGGCCAGACCAATGATCCCATGAAGGTGGCGGCTGTTTCTCTGGCAACGCCAATTTTTATGGTATTTATGGCATTAGGCAATCTGTTTGGAATCGGCGGCAGTTCCGCCATTTCCAGGGCGCTGGGAGAACATAAGCCGGAGAAAGCGAAACACATTTCTGCATTCTGCTGTTATGGTTCCCTTGGAGTTGGTATTTTTGTAGGGTTAATTTCTATTCTTGGCATGGAATGGATTCTGAAAATGATCGGTGCCAGTGAAAATACCATTGATTACGCGAGAGATTATTTATTTTTCATTGCCGTAGGCGCTCCATTTATCATGTTTGGAACTGCTTTTGGTAATATTTTAAGAGGTGAAGGTGCGGCAAGAGAGTCCATGATCGGTAATCTGATCGGAACTATCGTCAATATTGTTCTGGATCCGATCATGATCCTGGTGTTAGGCTGGGGCGTTGTGGGTGCTGCTGTGGCGACGGTGATCGGAAACATGGCAGCAAGCTTGTTTTATCTGGGGTATTTCTTAAGAAAAAGATCCAGCTTGTCCATTAACATCCGTGATTTCAAGCTGGGAGAGAATATCCCGTTCAGTGTGGCGTCGATCGGTATTCCAGCTTCCTTGAATAATATTCTGATGAGCTGTGCCAACATGGTATTAAATCAGATGCTGGTCAGCTACGGAGATACGCCGGTAGCAGCTATGGGAGTGGCTACGAAGGTCAATATGCTGGTAGTTCTGCTGCAGATCGGTCTCTGTGCAGGAATTCAGCCGCTGATCGGTTATAATTATGGTGCAAGGAATAAAAAACGTCTGATGCAGGTGTTCCGTTTTACCAGTCTTTGTGCAGTAGTCATGGGCACTGTGCTGACATTACTTATGGTTGCTGCAAGACAGAGCATCATCCGGATGTTTATCAATGATGCCGATGTAGTAAATTATGGCATCCGGATGATCATTGCCCTGCAGTTGTCTGGTCCGGTAATGGGAATCTTGTTCCTGTGCATTAATACGATCCAGGGTATGGGAAAGGCTCTTCCGTCCCTGATCCTGACCATCTGTCGCCAGGGATTGGTATTTATCCCTCTGATTCTTATTTTAAATGGTATGTTTGGCCTGGACGGCGTCATTTATGCCCAGCCGGCAGCGGATTATATTTCCATTGTATTGGCAGTGGGAATCTGCCTGCTGATCTTCAAAAACATGGAACATATTGAAAAAGAAGATCTGATCGACCAGGAAGAATAAGCATGATACCAGAGATAAACGCTCCGCGAGGATGCGCAGTGATTCTGTAAAGAATATGTCAGCTTACGCTGACCAGAATCACGCGCCAAGTCTCACGGACGTTCGACTTGAATGTGGATGCAAAGGAAAAAGGAAGATGATGAAGTTGCAGAGTAAAGGCGCAGCAGCCATGGATATGACAGAGGGAACAGCCTGGAAAATGATTTTGACATTCTCTTTTCCACTGGTGTTTGGTAATCTGTTCCAGCAGTTATATTCGATCGTTGACGCAGTGGTAGTTGGAAAATTTGTCGGAGTGGATGCCCTGGCAGCAGTGGGATGTATCAGCTGGGTATGCTGGCTGATCAATGCGTTTTTGCGGGATTGCTCCAATGCGTTCAGTATTTCCGGTTCTGTACGGGTGGGCAATCATGACGAAGAAGGCTTTCGCGGTATTGTGGCCAATGGCATTTTTATCAGTATTGGTCTTGGAATCGTGGTAACGGCAGTGCTTTTGTGGCAGACGGAACATATCATGCGGCTGCTGAGCGTCCAGCCTGATGTGATTCATATGACCAGAAGGTATCTGGTGATCTTTATCCTGACGATTCCATGCGGATTGGTCTACAATATTACGGCCAGCCTGCTGCGTGCCTATGGCAACAGCAGTATCACCTTCTGGTCTATGACTATTTCCACGATTGTCAATGTAGTCCTGGATCTGATGTTTGTCCTGATTTTTCACTGGGGAGTGACTGGTGCGGCAGCAGCCACCTGGATCGCCCAGTTTGTGTCCATGGGAATTGCCCTGTGGGCGGCGGTGAAAACACCGGTTTTCCGCCTGCGGGCTTCGGATTTAAAGGTAGACTGGAAATTGATAAAAGAGCTGTCCGGTTTATGGGCACCAATGTTTTTTAACAGTCTGGTGATCTCCATGGGAGGTTTCTTTGTGTCCAAGCATACGAACCAGATTGGTTCTTATTTCACCGCCGGAATTGCGGCTTGTGGAAAGATTTTTGGTCTGCTGGAGGCGATCATCATCGCGATCCAGACGGGAGTCAGTGTTTATGTGGGTCAGAATCTTGGGGCAGGCCGGTTTGACCGGATCAAGAAGGGGCTGGTTCAGATCACAGGCATCGGAATTGGTCTGACAGCCCTAATGATCGTGATCGTATTTGCAGTGCAGGGCTATGTGATCCCTCTCTTTTTATCTGCAAATGATCCAAAAGCTTATGAAATGGCATTTGCGGTGGCCAGCTCCAACACCCATGTGCTGGTAGCCTGTATGCTTCTGATGACACCGATGTACCTTCACAGAGTTACGATCCAGACTCTTGGGTATCCAAGATATGCAGTGATCGCAGGAATCCTGCAGTTTTTTATGAGAACATTGACCGTTGCCTTCGGCCCGGCATTGATCGGTGTGTATGCCTATTATATCCAGGATGGCATGGCATGGCTGGCATCTCTTCCGGTGGTGTCTGTTCCGTGTTACCGGTATTTGAAAAACAAATTGAAGAATCGAGCAGGCTGTTGAACAATATAAGACGAAAGAATATACGATTCCGGAAAAACCATTCATAATAGAAAAAATATTGATAAAATAACTGCAAACCTATTGACAACTCGTGTGTATATGATAATATAGCCATATACACACGAGTTTATGCTTTTAAAATTAAGCACTTCAACGAAACATAAGGAGGCGTGAACGTGAAGAAAAAGTTACATCTGGGGTTTGTAACGACTTATTCCGGACGATGGCCGAAGGAGCTTCCAGAACAGCGAGACCGGGAGTATGGAGGGTGGCTTGAGAAGAATCTTCCAGAAGTGGACGTGGTAAAGGCCGGTCAGATCGGATGCACCAGTCAGGCACTGGAAGAGATCGTGGAACAGTTCAAAGAGAATTCCGTAGATCTGGTGGTGATGGTGTACGGCGCGTTTACAGGGGATGACGCGGCGGCTTACCTGACAGAGATGCTGGATGTGCCGATCATTCTGTGGGCGCCATACGAAGTCCCATTTGAAAAGAACACCAGGTTATATGCCAACGCATTATGTGCCATGACCATGAATGCAGCATCATTGCGGAGACTTGGTAAGACTTACCATACGGTATATGGAAGTCTGGATGATGAGCGGGCGGCAGGAAAAGTAAAAGCACTGGTGATGGCTTATCATACGGTAAAGGCGATGAAGTACACGAATCTTGGACTGCTGGGATATCGTCCAACTGCATTTTACAACTGTGCGTTTGACGAAGGATTGATCCGTCGGACGTTCGGGATCAAGATCGAAGAGACCGATCTGAAGGTAGTATTTGACAAGATGGCACAGATTCCGGAAGAAGCGTGTCAGGCAGACATGAAGAAGATGGAAG
>CAKRWX010000196.1 GCA_934418055.1 uncultured Lachnospiraceae bacterium | reverse complement strand
CCATCGGGCTGGATACCTGGACCTTTCGTTATGATGCAGCTCTTTCAGAGGGGGATATGCCGCTGGAGTGCGGTTCTCCGGCAACTTACGAGGGAATGACCGTATTTTTCCAGACAGAGCGGGAAAAACAGGTTCCGGTGGAAGTGACCGTCCGGAAACTGACCGGCAATGCGGCGAAAGAGCTGGGACTTTGTGACCGGGGACTGGTAAAGGAAGGTCTGGCTGCGGATCTACTGGTGATTGATCTGGAACATTTTGACCCGAAAGAGAATCTGGCGGATCCGAGACATGCTCCACAGGGACTGGATTATGTGCTGGTCGGCGGGGAGATCGCTGTGGACCACGGCATACATACTCATGTGAACCAGGGACAGATTTTACAAGCTGCACAGTGGCAGAAAACGGAAGGAAATGAAGTATGAATAAGTTTGATTTTGAGACCATTGCGGATTCCATTGATTATGGGTTCGGAACGGATTTTTCCATGGAACACACCATGATGGCAGGGGCACAGCTTCACGTAAAGACTGCTCCGTCTGTGATCCGGGCATTAAAAGGCTTATCAGAGACGGGGCTGTTTGGCTGGACTCCGTCAGATGAGAAAAAATATATAGACGCAACCGTAAACTGGATGAAAACAGTTCGGGAATGGAATGTACGCAAAGACTGGATCGTGCCATCCTATGGTATTTTACAGGCGATGTGTACTTCTATCCGCGCATTTACCGATCCGGGAGACGGCATCATCATCCAGCCGCCGGTGTATTTATTATATGCCAGAGCCATTGACCGCTGCGGACGTAATCTGGTGAATAACCCATTGGTATACAAGGGTGATCACTGGGAAATGGATTTTGTGGATCTGGAAGAGAAAATGAGCAGACCGGAAAATAAGCTGATGCTGTTATGCAATCCACACAACCCAACGATGGATGTGTGGGAGAAGAAGGATTTAGAGCGGGTGGCCCGTCTGGCAGCCAAATACCACGTGCTGGTGGTCGTGGATGAGATCTACGCCGAGCATGTGTGGGAAGAGGGGCTGATGGTTCCTTATGGAGCTCTTTCTGATGCAGAGCACAACTGCATTGTCTGCACCAGCCTTGGAAAGTCTTTTAACTTTACTGGTACCAGCCATGCCAACATCATTATCCCGGATGACACCATCCGAGGCGCCTATATTACCCAACGCAACAGCGATCACTACGGCAGCTTAAGCCCATTTATGAGAGCGGCTCTTCTGGGCGGATACACCAAGGAGGGCAAAGAGTGGATCGATGCCCTGATGGAATTTTCCGGGGAAAATGAGAAGATCGTCCGTGATTTCTTTGCAGAGAACTTCCCGAAAGTCCATTTCTGCCGCCACCGCGCAGGTACCTTACTGTGGGCGGATTTCCGGGAAATGGGAACCGAAGAAGAAGTTTACGCCTGGTTCCAGAAAGCAGGTGTAGAGCCGGATCTGGGAAGCAAGTACGGAGAAGAAGGAAGAGGTTTTCTGCGGCTTCAGATCGGTATGCCGAAGCGGGAACTGAATTATGCTTTAGAAAGAATAAAAAAGGCTTATGTAAAGTAGTTCTTACAGTTCGTGCGTTGCACGAACTGCAACGGATTTTGCCGATGCTTCGCATTCCGAATCGGCAAAATCTGCGGTCGCTGCTGTATGGTACGGAATTTTCAGTTCAGAAAATTCCTACTAAGATGCAGTAACAAATAGTTCCACAATATAAAAAAAGATGGTATAATGACAGTAGTTTGTGTCAGAGTACCATCTTTTTTTATATTGGATTCCATCAATAGGAATTTATTCTAATTCAATTCAGGAGGAAAAATCATGAATTATGGTATGAGATGCCATGATATCTGTCCGAAAACAGATATTGATACGTTATTTGACACGGTGGCAGCCAATCACGTAGACCAGATCCAGCTGGCCATGGGCAAGTCCATTGCTGGTTACAGCTTTGATTATGGCCATTATTCCCCAGGCTTTGCCAGAATGATCAAGAAGAAACTGGAAGAGAAAAACATCCACGTGGCGGTTTTAGGCTGCTACATCAATCCGGTGAATCCAGATGAGAAAGAGCGCCAGAAAGCAGTCCAGAAGTTCATTGAGCACCTGAAATACGCGAAGGTGATTGGTGCTGATATGGTGGGAACGGAAACTGGTCGTTACGATGCGGATTTCAAAGTGGTTCCTTATACTTATACGGAAGGCTGCTATCAGCTGTTGTTAAAGAGTATGCGGGAAATTGTCTCCGCAGCGGAGAAATTAGGCGTGACTGTGGGAATCGAGGCGGTTCATGACCACACCTTATATTGCCCGGAGATTATGAGACGGTTCTTAGAAGATATCGACTCACCAAATGTAGAAGCCATCTTAGATCCGGTGAACCTGATCAGCGCGGACAACTACCTGGATCAGGATGAAGTGATCAATAAGGCTTTCCGTCTTTACGGAGACCGGATCAGCGCTATCCATGTGAAGGATTTTGTGATGAAGGACGGTCAGCCGGAGTTTGCCTATGTAGGCGATGGACTGCTTCATTATGAGACATTGATGAAGAATTTAAAGAAGGATAAGCCATACATTGCGATGCTTCTGGAAAATTCCACTCCGGAGCGGTATCATAAGGATGTGGAGTATCTGCAGAAGATTTATGATGCAGTATAGGAATAAGCGAGCAGCAGTTTGACCGGTCTGCGCGTTTTTCGTGCCGACGGCAACGCGGAAGGTATTGGACAGTTACGAAAGTATGATGAAAAAATCAGGAGGATATAATCATGACATTAAAAGAAGAAGCACTGGCAAAACATTATGAGTGGAAAGGCAAAATCGAGGTCATTTCCAGAACACCGGTAAAGAACCGGGAACAGTTATCTCTGGCTTATACCCCAGGTGTTGCAGAGCCATGTCTGGAGATTGCGAAGGATCCAATGAAAGTATATGAACTGACCAGACGTCAGAACCTGGTAGCAGTGATCACGGATGGAACTGCAGTTTTAGGTCTTGGTGATATCGGTCCAGAGGCAGCAATGCCAGTTATGGAGGGCAAATGTGCTCTGTTTAAAGAGTTTGCAGGTGTTGACGCATTCCCGATCTGTATTGATTCCAAGGATCCAAAGGTGATCATTGACACCGTTGCATTGATTTCCAAGAGCTTTGGCGGTATCAACCTGGAGGACATTTCCGCTCCAAGATGTTTTGAGATTGAGGCAGAATTAAAGAAACGCTGCGATATCCCGGTATTCCACGATGACCAGCACGGAACTGCGATCGTTGTTTCCGCTGCATTATTAAATGCCATCAAGGTAGTAGGCAAGGAAATGGGAACCTTGGAGATCGTCATCAACGGCGCAGGCGCAGCTGGTATCTCCATTGCTAAGATGTTGATCCAGTTAGGCTTTGGCAATGTGATCCTGTGTGACATCAAGGGTGCCATCTATGAGGGTGCTGACTGGTTAAATCCAGCACAGGCAGAGATGGCGAAAGTGACCAATAAAGATAAGAAACAGGGAACGTTAGCAGATGTGATGAAGGGCGCAGATGTATTTATCGGTGTGTCCAGACCAAATCTGGTATCCCAGGATATGATCCGTTCTATGAACCAGGGCGCAATCGTATTCCCAATGGCAAACCCGACTCCAGAGATTATGCCGGATGAGGCGCTGGCAGCAGGTGCAGCAGTGGTTGGAACCGGACGTTCCGATTTCCCGAACCAGATCAACAACGTACTGGCATTCCCAGGTATCTTCAAGGGTGCGCTGGCTGTGATGGCAACCGATATCACCGAGTCCATGAAGATGGCAGCAGCAAAAGCCATCGCAAGCGTGGTAAAACCAGAGCAGTTAAATGCCCAGTACATCCTGCCGCAGGCATTTGACCCAGAGGTGGTACAGGCAGTGGCTGATGCAGTGGCAGAGGATGCAAAGGCTCATGGATTGAACCGCCTGTAATTGTGGATTTCAAGGTTAGCGTTTTTTTGTGCGCCAGCGGAATGCATTTTGCTGGAAATAATCCATCAGCGCAGCTGATTTGGAGTAAGTTTTTGTTTGTGACTATGAAGAAACTGAGTAGTTACTATAAAAGTAAGTATATTTAAGGAAGACTTGAATGGAAGAAAAGAAGTTCCGAAATAAAGTAGGCTGGTTCCAGTTCATCTGCTGTGCCATGGTGATCTGGAGCCACGCTGGAAATGCTGAGTTATTTTTGGGCAAAGATGGCATGAATCACTGGCTGTCACGCCTGGAGTACGTCCACTTTCCGGCAGTGATGGGAGTCAGTATCCCCTGCTTTTTTATGATTTCGGGCTATCTTTTCTTCCGTTTTTTTACCTTTGATCAGTTAACAGGGAAATGGAAACGGCGGATGCAGACCCTTCTGATCCCGTATCTGTGCTGGAACTTGCTTTATTATGTGGGATATCTGGTTGGAAGCCGGATCCCGGCAGTGGCGGATATCGTTAACCGGCCGGATCTCCAGTTTTCCCTAAAGGAAATGATCGAGGCGCTGTTTTTCTATGATTATAACCCGGTCTTCTGGTTTATGTACCAGCTGATCTTGCTGGTGGTTCTGGCTCCGGTGATTTACCAGGGTATGAAAAGTGTCCGGCGTGGCATGGGATTTCTGTTCCTGGTGATGGCCGGAATCTTCTTCCATGTGTCATTTCCGAAGGTTGGAGTAGTTTCCGCATTAAATCTGGATGCCCTGTTTTATTATGGACTGGGGGCTTTTGGAGCCCTTCATGGCAGAACCTGCATCGAGGGCGCGTGGACGAAACGGCGGTGCCTCATTGGTGTGATCCTGGTATGGGCCGGTATCCGTGCGGGCGTTCCCTATCATACCAGAGCGTTTATTCCTGGAATCGTGGTGGAATATTCCATGGCAGTGTCCGGCTTATGGCTTTTGGTCAATGAAAACTGGCTTCCAACAGAAAGACCGTGGATGAGGCAGACATTTTTCATCTATGCCCTGCATTTTATTCCGGTGCGTTTCTTGAATAAAGTGGCAGCCATGATTTTTTATGGAAATCAGTGGGTGGCAGCAGCTCTCTATGTGCTGATGCCGGTGATGGCCATGGGGATTTGTTACGTGGCAGCCTGGGTCC
>CAKRWX010000195.1 GCA_934418055.1 uncultured Lachnospiraceae bacterium | reverse complement strand
TCCGTGCTGCCAGAAAGACTTCCCACATACACTCCATAATTCAGCCACTCATATTTTCCTCTCGGTGCATGGAACGAGGGACGTGTCTGGATCACACTGTTTTTCTCCTGCTCCACATATTTATAGCCTAGGTTTTCGATTGCAATGTAAACACCGTCATCCGTCTGAAGGAGATATTTAGCAAATACAGTTCTGGAATGAACGCTTTCCTCGGTATCGCCGCCGACGCCCATATTCCAGTCCGCTCCGCCTGGAACCACGCGTCCGCGGAGCTTTTCTCCTTCAAAATAACCGCCTTTAATCTGAATCACCTTTAAAAATCCCCAGTCATTGCCGCCGACAACCAGTCTGTCCTCCTCGGGACAATCTACGCGCAGCTCCATAACCAATTCTGCATCTAACTGAATCTTCGCCATACTCTCCCTCTCCGTTCTGTTTCAAAATTACAGAGAAGCCTGCCTGATTGTGTCAATCACCAGCTGCTGACCCTCTTCCCACTCATCTGTACAGTGTACGATAAATCCGTGATAGGAATTTAAGAAGCACTTCTGGGTTACCTTTACGCCAGCCAGTGCCAGACGCTTTGCGTAATCCGCATCCTCGAAACGGAAGTTATCGTGTCCGCAGCTTGTAATGAGAGCTTCCGGAAGTCCTTTTAACATCTCATCAGTCGCCAGAAGCGGACTGCAATACGGATCCTTTAAGTTTTCCAGATTTCCGTCTGTATAGGCCAGGCAGAACATTCTGCCCCGCTCTACCGGGATCATGTTAGTCGCTGCCTCCGGCTTGTCTGCCGGATCGGTTACGATATCAAATGCGCCGTAGTCCAGAACCTGTAAGCAGAACTGGAATTCCTTCGTCTGGTTTGCCTTTAAGCAGACTGCTGCAGTCAGATTTGCGCCTGCACTGTGTCCGCCCATGGAAACGCGCTTTCCGTCGGCATCCCAGTGATCCAGCATAGAGAATACCCATCTGCAGACCTCGTATGTCTCGTTGAAGGCTCTCGGATACGGATACTCCGGAGCCAGACTGTAATCGACATCTACAACGATTCCCTGAATGGCATCTGCTACTTTTGCTGAGTAGATTTCATCTCTGAGCACATGCGGACGGACAAAGCCACCGCCGTGCACGTTGATATGAACTCTGCAGTTCTCCGTGCGGTTCTTTGCCTTAAAGATGTAGCACGGAACTGGTCCCTCAGAAGTGGTAACCTTGACCGCTTCCCGCTCTGCCAGATCCAGATTTTTCTTATATTCTTCTGTAATGTTCTCTTTTGCCACGCTCTTGCCGCGTAATGCAGCAATCATGGTCTCTTTCTGTTCCTGGGTTAACATGACATATTCCTCCTTCTTGCCTGAACCAAATATTCGATTTGTCATAAAAATTTGTAAATTTGCCGTTTTCAGCCAAATTTTGGCAGTAAAAAAGCCGAAGCCTGTCCACAAGCTCCGGCCTCTTACCATATCCATATGTCAGCCGCCATTCAGACAGCCATATTCAATTTATATTTCTTAGTTTGCAGCAGCTGCTTTCCGTTTCTTTAAGATCTTGCTGATGATCGGTCCAACCACGCTGTATACAGCAATAAGGATGAAGATCAGGGAGATCGGGCGGGTTAAGAAAGAGGTCATATCGCCTCTTGCGTAAGAGCATCCCATACGGAAGTAGCTCTCAATCTTGCTTCCCAGAATGAAGGAAAGCATTAACGGAGTGGTAGGCATCTTGAAGAACTCCATCAGAATGCCGACAGCACCGAATACCAGTACCATGTAAACACTGAACATGGAAGTAGATGCGGAGTAAGCACCTAAGAAGCAGATCATTAAGATGGCACTGTAAAGGTAATGATACGGAGCCTTTAACAGCATCGGGAACCAGCGTTTGGTAAGCAGCTCCGTCACGAAGATCAGGATTGCAGATACCAGGATGGTTGCAAAAATCAGATTTGCTAACAGCGGGTTGGTCTTAATGAACATCGGGCCTGCCTGCAGTCCGTGAATGGTCATGGCAGACATTAACAGTACAGTGGTTGCATCACCCGGGATACCAAGGGCGATCATCGGAATGATCGCACCGCCGACACCTGCGTTGTTTGCAACCTCCGTTGCCCAGATACCTTCATCAATACCAGTACCAAACTTCTCCGGATGTTTGCTCATCTTCTTTGCCTGGCCATATGCGATCAGGTTGGAGATACCGGAACCCATGCCCGGAAGGAAACCAATCCACAAGCCAATAAACAGAGAAGTAAGAATAACCTTTAAGTTATCTTTGAAATCTTTAAACGTAAGTCCGAAGCCCTTTAAGGAACCTGCATCAACCTCCGGCATATCCAGGTTGTTCTTTGCATAGCTGGTTGCCACCTGCTGCAGTGCAAAGGTACCCATCAGAAGGCAGATCACATTGATACCGCCATACAGGTTGGTGTTCTTAAAGGTGAAACGAAGCTGGTTGGTAACCATATCGGAACCGACGGTAGAAAGCCACAGGCCAAAGAATGCAGCTAACAGGCCCTTGAAAATAGAACCGTTACTTAAGCCAACTACCATGGTGATTGCCATCAGACAAAGGCTGAAGTACTCCCACGGTCCAAGCATTAATGCAACATCTGCAATGAAAGTAGAGCATAGGGTCGCTACAATGATGGAAACCATGGTACCGATAAAAGAACCAGTAATACCAATGGTCAGTGCACGTGCAGCCTTACCTCTCTGGGTCATCGGATAACCATCATAACAGGTACCGATGGAAGCTGCAGAACCAGGAATTCCGACTAATACTGCTGCGATGAAGGAGCCGGATACACCACCGACATACATACCAAGCAGCATTGCGAAGCTTAAGTTTGTGTTTAATGCGAAAGTCATCGGCAGGATCAGGGTGATGCCAAGACCGCCGGAAAGACCAGGAATTGCGCCGAGTACACAGCCAACCAGGGAACACAGATACATCATGATGAAGTTCACCGGCTGGAACAAAACGCCAAGCGCAGAAAGATAACTAGCCATTTTTTATTTCCTCCTTCTTACTTACAGCATCTTAATGCCGAGGGACTTCCAGATAACACCCTTCGGCAGCGGGATGTTGAAGCCTCTGGTGAAGCCAAAGTAACACAGGCTGCCAAGCGCCACGCTGAGTACAATTGCAAATACAAGATTGATTTTCTTGTCTGTTTTCAGAGTCAGAATAAACATCATCATGCCGACCATGGAAGTGATCCAGAAGCCAATCACGTTCATGGCTATGCAGAACACAATACACTCAACCATAATCAGTGCCAGACGTTTCCAGCCTGCTGCGTCTAAGTACGGAGCAGCGCCATGTTTGTTGTCCTCTGCTTCTTTCTTGCCGTCAAAGATCATGGAGAGAACTGCCATAACGACCATGCCGATTGCGGAAATGTATGGAAACAGCTTTGGTCCCGGCTCATTAGAAACCAGTTTGGTCGGGATCTGTGTGGTCTGGAACATAACCCACACTGCCAGGATGATAAATACAATACCCATGATATAGGTACGGTTTAATTTTTTCATAGGGATACCTCTTTCCAAAAGAAATCCGGCTGTCCGAATGGAAAGGACAGCCGGACATCATGTTTAGTTGCTTTTGCAGTTCGGTCTACTTAGCGAACCTTCAGGCCCATGGAGCTTACCAGTTCATCCTGGAATGCCCACTCGTCTTCCAGATCTTTCTTGGTATCCTCGTAGTTGATTGCTGCGATATAAGTAGCCATGGAGTTGTTGCCATCGATGAAGGACTGGCACTCAGTTGCTTTCTGAATTGCCTCGTTGATAGCTTCACATACATCATCCGGAGTATCCTTCGGAGCCAGTACATAGTAGTTGGAATCCCAGGTTGCGCTCACGCCCTGCTCCTGAGTGGTAGCAAATTTCTCATCCAGATCAACGCCAACCAGCTCGCTCATGTTCTCAAGAGTTGCAGCCTTCGGTCCTAAGCTGCCCAGAATGGTCAGCTTGTTGTCCGCATCGTAGGAAACTGCGTTCGGGATAGAGCAGTTTGCGATATCAATGGAACCTGCTGCAACGTTGGTCAGCTTGTCAGCCTCGGAAGAGCACTGTACGTAGTTTACTAAACTTGCATCACCAGTTAACTCCTCGATTAAGGAAGTGAAGAGTACCTGAGTGGTACCGCCTAAGGAGCATCCTACAACAACCTGTCCCGGGTTAGCTTTGATGTAATCAGCCAGCTCTTTGAAGTTGGTGTACGGAGCACCCGGTTTCGTGATGATTGCCTGCGGGCCGCCCTGGTTCATGATGCCGACTACCTTTAAGTCATCTTTGATATTTACTTCAGAAGAACCTGCAAGATACTGGATGATAGCACCGCCGTGGCAGGTAACCAGGGTCTTGCCGTCCGGATCTGCGTTCTTGGTATGCTCCATACCAACCTCACCGGTATCGTAGTTGGTTACAACAAAGTTAACGCCTGGACAAACCTCACCGAGAGCCTGGGTTAAGTAACGGGTGTACAGGTCAGTACCGCCGCCTGCCTTAGCCGGAACATCTACGTAAACCGTGTCACCGGAAGCCCACGGACCAGCTGCATCACCAGCTGCTGCGGTATCGCCTCCCTCTGCTTTTGTCTCTGCACCGTCTGCTGCGGCAGCGGTAGTTGCTGCAGCGGTGGTCTCAGAACTCGAGGATGAGCCACATCCTGCAAGGCTTGCTGCGGTCAGACATGCTGCCATAGCTGCTGCGAATAATCTGTTTTTCTTCATAGTAATTCTCCCTCTCCTTTTTTAATTCATAACAAATAATTATAGTTTTTCCAAACTATTTGTTACAAATTGATTTACCATTTTGTTTCTAATGAGTTATTTTGCTTATCTTCCTCATCTATGACTGTATTATAATACACAATGTGTTGATTGACAAACAGGTTAATTTTATATATTATATAAGCAAAAGTTATACATTACTATAGGAGAAAACCTATGAACACAAAACAGTTGACCTATATCCTTTCTATTGCAGAAACCGGAAGCCTCTCTGCTGCTGCCAGGGAGCTGCACATTTCCCAGCCAGCTCTCAGCAAATACCTGGCTGAGCTAGAGGAAGAACTCGGTACAGAACTGTTTCTA
>CAKRWX010000194.1 GCA_934418055.1 uncultured Lachnospiraceae bacterium | reverse complement strand
CCTGGTCCGCCGTGAAACCGTTCTGTTTTTCCTTAATTAAAGGCAAGAAACTGCCAGAGAGCTTCCATATCGTGCTTCAGCTTTCACCGAAAAGTACAAAAAGTTTTTTAGATAAGAACCAGATTCCAGTGGCGGCAGAACAGGTGCAGGGGTTATATCTGAATATCCGTTACGAGGAGACGCAGATTCAGTGCGTGACGGGCACGTCATTGTCATTTTTTACGTTGGACAAGACGCTGGATCAGGAGTGGGATAAGGCGGTGTGCCAGTTCTTTAAAGTACATAAGATTCCGGTTTCACAGCAGTAGGAGCTGAGGGAAGATACTTTAAAGGAGAAAACGAAAGATGAGGTTACTGAAAGGGCTTTACCGCTTTTTTGGAAAAATCCAGACAGACCGGACAGAACAGCCGGAGCAGACAGAGATTCAGGAGGAGAAACAGCCAAAGCAGAATGAAAATTGTGCGCGGATATTGGAATTAAAGAATTGCCTGGATACGTGGAAAATGGCAGATCAGTATATTGCCAGAAAAGACTATTCGGAGGAAATAAAACAATATTCGGATGTGGTGGAATTTTTCCGTACATTAAAAAATGGGGAAGTATTTGAGGATTTCTGCAGGAAAAATCAGATGGATACCAGAGAGGTGGATCTGATTTTAACGCAGTATGAAACCATTGAAGATGTGATCAGACAGCATAATGACCAGTTTATTTCCACAAAACTGTGTGAGGAAAAAGAGTATCTGGATCATATTCTGCAGGAAGTGGACGCAAACGTTGTTTTAGATGAAGATCAGAGAAAAGTGGTGCTGACAGATGAGGATTATTGTCTGGTGGTTGCCGGGGCGGGGGCCGGAAAAACAACGACAGTCGCTGCAAAAGTGAAGTATCTGGTGGAGAAAAAACAGATTGATCCGTCCCAGATCCTGATCATTTCCTTTACCAATAAAGCGGTCAATGAGCTGAAAGATAAGATACAGAAAAAACTACAGATCAACTGTCCAATCGCAACGTTTCATTCGACGGGAAATGCGCTGCTGCATAAGAATACGCCGGAGGAGACGTTAAATATCGTAGATAATTCAAAATTATACTTTATCCTTCGGGATTATTTCCGTGGATCCATCTTAAAGGATGAGGTCATGGTAAATAAGCTGATTCTGTTTTTCGCCTCGTATTTTGATGCTCCCTATGAGGGAGATGATCTGAACGGCTTTTTTAACAACATTGCCAAGGCGAATTACTCCACATTCCGCAGTGATCTGGAAAAATTCCAATGTGAAGTGATTGACCGGAAGACGAAAAAATCAATTACCATTCAGAATGAAATCCTGCGTTCCCATCAGGAAGTGGAGATTGCCAATTTCCTGTATTTGAATCATATCGATTATGAATATGAACCGGCCTATCCTTATAATATCCCAGGTTCTAGAAAGACGTATACGCCGGATTTCCTGATCCGTCAGGGAGAAAAGATCGCGTATATTGAGCATTTTGGAATTACGGAAGATGGGAAAAATGACCGCTATTCGGATGAAGAATTAGACCGTTATAAAAAATCAGTCAATGACAAGGTAATGCTTCACAAACAGCATGGGACGACGTTACTCTATACATTTTCCCAGTATCAGGATGGAAGAGAGCTGACCGTTCATTTAAAAGAAAAACTGCAGGAAAAAGGGTTTGAGCTGGTTCCTAGGTCCAATAAAGAAGTGCTGGAATTACTGGTGGCAGGCGAAGAGAACCGCTATATCCGTCGGCTTCTTAATCTGATATGTCGTTTTATAGCGAACTTCAAGGTAAATGGATATGAGGAAAAAGAGTTTCAGCGGATGCGGAATTCAACTCCGAATGTGAGAAGCAAGCTCTTTTTAGATATCTGCCAGGCATGTTATCTGGAATATGAAAGGTGGCTGAAAGATAACCGGGCCATTGATTTTGAAGATATGATCAATGAATCCGCCAGAATCCTTCTGGAAGTCAAAGAAATGAAACAGAAGCTGGATTTTAAATATGTGATCGTGGATGAGTATCAGGATATTTCCCGTCAGCGTTTTGATCTGACAAAGGCGATTTCAGATGTTACTGACGCTAAAATTATGGCGGTGGGAGATGACTGGCAGTCGATCTATGCATTCAGCGGTTCGGATATCACCTTGTTTACGAAGTTTAAAGAAACCATGGGATATGCGGAAATGTTAAAGATCGTAAAGACGTACCGGAATTCCCAGGAAGTCATTGATATTGCAGGTAATTTTATCCAGAAAAATAAAGCCCAGATTAAAAAAAGGCTCATATCGCCAAAGCACCTGGAAGATCCAGTGATTATTTATACCTATGATAATACCTATAAGAAGTCAGGAGACCGGTGGCAGAGTGGAGCCAATTACTCGCTGGCAAAGGCAGTGGAAACGGCGCTGACTCATATCGTGGAGACAAGGAAAAAAGAGGGGAGAGAACCTGGATCAGTCCTGCTGCTGGGACGTTTTGGGTTTGATGGGGATAAGCTGGAAAAAACGGGATTATTTGAATATGTACGTCGCGGAAATCAGATAAAAAGTGTACGTTATCCGCAATTAGTCATCACATTTATGACGGTCCATTCTTCTAAGGGTCTGGGATATGATGATGTGATTGTTGTAAATGGGAAAAATGAAACGTATGGATTTCCATCGAAGATCGAGGATGATCCGGTACTCGGCTTTGTAATAAAAGGAGACCGTTCCATTGATTATGCAGAAGAACGGCGGCTGTTTTATGTGGCGATGACAAGAACAAAGAACCGGGTTTATTTTGTGGCACCTGAGAACAATCCATCAGAGTTTTTGCTGGAGATCAAGCGGGATTACAAAAACGTCCGTCTGGAAGGCGAATGGAATGAGGCAGAAAGCGTAAAATTGGACCGGAAGAGCTGTCCGCTCTGCGGATATCCGATGCAGCTCCGCTACAAAAAGGCGTACGGTCTGCGGCTGTACATTTGCACAAATGAACCGGAGGTCTGTGGTTTTATGACCAATGACTGCCGTGGAGGCAAAATGTGGATCCAGAAATGTGATCAGTGCAGAGATGGATACCTGATCGTAAAGAATAAGGCAGACCGGTATTTCCTGGGCTGTACCAATTACAAACCCAATGGAACTGGATGCTGTAAGATCGTCACGCAAAAGCAGTTTTATGAGCAGATGGGTTATCCATTCAGTGAAGCGGAGCGGAAAGAACTGGAGGAGAAGCCTAAGGGAAAACCAAAGGAAAAAGAAGCGGTGGTGGAAAAGACCACACAGGCAAAGGCACGTCCGGATGTACCTGTGGAAGAAATCACAGGAGAAACCATAAAAAAGGCAGAGATCGCCGGCGTCACGTCAGAGGACAGGGATTTAAATGAGGTCATCTGGGTGATCCTGACTGCTTTGCAGAATATCAGTGCGTTCCGGTATTATGGAGTTACGATGCTGGTGGATGTCCTGAAAGGAGGAGAGACGGAGCGGATCCGGAAGTATCAGTTAAATAAAATCCCGGAATATGGAAGCCTGAAGGACATGTCAAGGGAGCAGATCCGGACAGCCATTGACTGGCTGATCACCCAGAAGATGATCCTGCAGACAAAAGAAAAATATCCAGTTCTTCATCCGACCTACGAGGGAATCCATTATGCGGATTCCATGACGAAAAGAAGATTGAGAAAATTGAAAACGGACCTGGAAGGTGAAAACACGCAGTAAGGCTTGCGCTGGTGGTAATGACCTGGGCAGGTGTCCTGGGCATAAAAGATAATTGCTAGCACTCATTTTAAATGAGTGCTAAATTTTTATTGACAAATTGTTCTACTTGTACTAGACTGAGTAGTAGTTAAGGTACTATTTAGAAAAGGAGTGTTTTATTATGGCAAAAAAAGGCAGTTTATCAATAAGCAGTGAAAATATATTTCCAGTCATTAAGAAATGGTTGTATTCCGACCACGACATTTTCTATCGTGAGCTGATCTCCAACGGCTGCGATGCCATCACCAAGTTAAAGAAACTGGAGCTGATGGGCGAGTATGAGAAGCCGGATGAGTTAGAGTACAAGATCCAGGTAACGGTAAATCCAAACGAGAAGACTATCACCTTTGCAGATAACGGACTTGGTATGACCGAGGAAGAGGTAGATGAGTACATCAACCAGATCGCTTTCTCCGGTGCGCAGGATTTCCTGAATAAGTATAAAGACAAGGCAAATGAGGATCAGATCATCGGTCACTTTGGTCTGGGCTTCTATTCTGCATTTATGGTTGCGGACAAGGTTACCATCGACAGCCGTTCTTATAAGCCGGATGCAAAACCGGTTCACTGGGAATCTGAAGGCGGTACCGAGTTTGAGATGGGCGAAGGAACCAAGGAAGAGCAGGGAACGACCATTGTTCTGTATCTGAACGAGGACAGCACCGAGTTCTCCAACGAGTACCGCGCAAGAGAAGTCATCGAGAAATACTGTGGATTTATGCCAGTTCCGATCTTCTTGGACAATGCGGCAGAAGGTCCTCAGTATGAGACCATCGAGAAGGACCAGCTGACTGACAAAGATACCATCATTGAGACCATCGTAGAAGAAGCCAAAACCGAGGAGAAGGAGAATGAAAACGGCGAGAAAGAGACCGTAGAAGTTTCTCCTGCCAAAGAGAAATATAAGATCTTAAAACGTCCGGTGGCATTGAATGATGTCAGTCCGCTGTGGAACAAGCATCCGAATGAGTGTACCGAGGAAGAGTATAAGGCATTTTACCGCAAAGTATTTATGGATTACAAGGAGCCTCTGTTCTGGATCCACCTGAACATGGACTATCCATTTAACTTAAAGGGTATTCTGTACTTCCCGAAGATCAACACCGAGTATGACAGCCTGGAAGGTACCATCAAGCTGTATAACAACCAGGTATTTATCGCAGATAACATCAAGGAAGTTATTCCTGAGTTCCTGATGCTGTTAAAGGGTGTCATCGACTGCCCGGATCTGCCGTTAAATGTATCCAGAAGTGCGCTGCAGAACGATGGTTTTGTAAAGAAGATTTCCGATTATATTACCAAGAAGGTTGCAGATAAGCTGTCCGGCATGTGCAAGACAGATAGAGAAAGCT
>CAKRWX010000193.1 GCA_934418055.1 uncultured Lachnospiraceae bacterium | reverse complement strand
CGCTGCTACTAAGACTCCAAAATTCAAAGTTGGTAAAGCATTAAAGGATATGGTAAACGCTTAATCAGCGGTTACTTTGATTCCGAAACGTGGAATAAACTGCCCCTTGTGATGGTTCATCATAAGGGGCTTTTTCTTACACAGATTCTTTTTCATAAGAAAGGGCAGAGTTATGAGATTAGATAAGTATTTGAAAGTATCCCGCATCATCAAGCGGAGAACCGTAGCCAATGAGGCTTGCGACAGCGGCCGTGTTATGCTGAACGACAAGGTAGCAAGAGCCAGCGCAGAGGTGAAGGCAGGTGACGTGATCGAGATCGCATTTGGCAACAAATCCGTAAAAGTACGGGTGACCAGCGTGCAGGAGACCATCCGCAAGGAAGACGCGAAGGAAATGTTTGAATATCTGTAACTGTTCAGTAGGTCTGCGCACTTACTGCGCTGACCGTAAGAAAATATAAGCTAGAAAGCAAAAATCCCATCAGCGAAGCTGATCTGGAATGGATTTTTGCTCGTAACTATGAAGGTACTGAATAGTTACGAATATCTGTAAATTTTTCCGCATATAGTAAATTATCGTAATTGGGAAGAGGTTGGATAGTTATAAAACATCACGAATATGCGGGGGTTCCGATATGGCAATGGAAGAGAAGATTCGTACAGGCAGTCACAAATTGACGCTGCAGAACCGGAGCGGCGTGACGCTGACCGGGGTGAAGGACGTGGTGGCGTTTGATGAGAACCAGGTGGTGCTGGACACGGAGCTGGGGCTTCTGACCATCAAAGGGAAAAATCTGCACATGAACCGTCTGACCCTAGAGAAAGGGGAGGCGGATCTGGAGGGACAGATTGACAGCCTGGCGTACTCTTCTAACGAATCTCTGCATAAATCAGGCGAGTCGCTGTTTAACCGCCTGTTCCGCTGAGAAAAGACGGAACGGTGGAAATAAATGGAATGCTGTTGTGGAAACCAATGGGCGGTAATGCGATAGGAACGGGAACGGTGATGGAAATGTGGATGCAGACGGCGACAGCAATGTGGGGTCAGCTTACATCAGAAGTTCGGTTGTTCGGAGTCAGCCTGGTCATGGGAGTCTGGCTGATGATTCTCTATGATATGCTCCGGGTGTTCCGGGCGGTATTGCCTCATGGGACGTTGGCAGTGAATCTGGAGGACCTGGTGTATTTTGTATACTGCGGATTTCAGACCTTTGATCTGCTGTATGTTTACCAGAATGGGACCATCCGTTTCTATGCCGTCGGTGCCATTGGCCTGGGAATGATCTTATATGAGCGAATTGTGGGAAGAAAATTGAGAAATTACTTGAAAAAGGTATGTAAATCTTTTAGAATGAAAATAGGAAAATTACAAGGTTTACATAAAAGGTGATGGATCATGAAAGAAACGAGAAAGCCGAGACGCAGGAAGCGGGATCGTCAGGGCAACCGCATGGCTTTGATTGGCATCGTTTTTGTAATATTCAGCATGGCGCTGGTGGTCAATGCCAGGTCATCTTCCCTTCGGGCCAAGGATCTGGAATACCAGGTGCGGGAGGAGAATCTCCGGGCGCAGGTGGAGGAAGAGAAGAAACGGGCGGAAGATCTGGAAGAAGAGCGGGTTTATGTCCAGACGAAGCAGTATATCGAAAAAGTTGCCAAGGAAAAATTAGGGTTGGTAAACCCGGACGAGATCATTTTAAAAGCAGCCAATTAGGAATAATTTCCCTTTTGACCGAGTATAATGCAGACGAGAGCCTGTATGTCCACAGGGGCATAGGCGGGGAGCAGGATACGAAGGTCAGGAGGGATTTTTGTGTTAAAAAGGAAAGCTTGTCATGGGGACATGGCAGATATCCATGTATATACGGCGAAGAAACTGGAGGGCATGGCGGATTCTCTGGAAAATCTGGCCAGGACCTTCGATGAAAATGGGCAGATGGGCAGAAATTTAAGCCGGGAAGACGGGCTGGCGGCCCTTCAGATGGCCAGCGCCATGGTGTGCGGGGACTGCGCGCGGTGCAATCTGTATTCTGACAGCCAGAAGGAGGACAGCTATTATCTGTATTACCTTCTGCGGGCCTTTGAGCAGAACGGAAGCGTGGGACAGGAGGACATGCCACGGCTTTTTCAGGAGACCTGCAGGAAACAGTCGGATTACGTGGGGCAGCTAAACCGGAATCTGGGGCGGGCCACCATGAATCTGTCCTGGAAAAACCGGTTTTTAGAGAGCCGGGACGTGGTCATTTCCCAGTTCCGGGAACTGGCGGCGATTCTGGATGAATTTGCCAGACAGTTATTAGGAGCATCAGATCTGACGCCCATGTGGGAGAAAGAGGTGCGGAGAGCATTTGCCAGACGGCATCTGGCAGTTGAACAGATGCTGATCCTGGAGTATGATAACAAGCAGAAAGAGGCATTTCTCACGGTGCGGACCACCAATGGGCGGTGCATGTTGTCCAAGGATGCGGCACAGATTTTAAATAAGACCTTTCAGACTTCCTCCTGGATGGCGGCAAAAGACAGCCGCAGCATCATTGCCAGAAACTGGGCGACTGTGCGGTTTGTAGAGGATGGAAATTACCAGGCGGTTTATGGAGCCGCCAGAGCCCCGAAAACCGGGGAAATGGTGTCGGGCGACAATTACACCTTCTGTCAGTGTGGGCCGGGCCAGGTGGTCATGAGCCTGTCGGATGGCATGGGAACTGGCGTGCAGGCGGAGCGGGAGAGCCGCCAGGTGGTGGAACTGGCCCAGCAGCTGATTGAAGCCGGGTATTCGCCCAGGTCGGCATTAAAACTGATCAATACGGTGCTTCTGCTGGCTGGCGAAGAACAGCATCCGGCGACTCTGGATTTGTGCTGCATCGACCTATATAGTGGCGTATTGGAGGCCATGAAGCTGGGGGCAGCGGCGACATTTCTCATGGGAGACGACGGAGTGGAGCGGCTGGAGGCTGGCAATGTTCCTGCTGGAATTGTGGAGCAGGCGGAGCCGGTGCTGTTATCGAAGAAGCTGTGGGAAGATTCCAGGGTCATCATGGTCAGTGATGGGGTGCTGGATGCGCTTCCTGGTGAAGAAAAAGAAGAGACTATGAAGGAATATCTGGAGAGTCTGGAACGGAAAAATCCCCAGGATATGGCAGAGGAGATTTTGCGGCTGGTGATGGAGACTGGCGGCGCGGGACGGGATGATATGACCGTTCTGGTGGCTGGAATATGGAGGAAATAGAGTGGCAGAGGTACAGAAGAAAGTGGAGGAGCTGATCCGGCGGGAACAGCTTTTGGAAATGGGAGACCGGGTGGTACTAGCTGTGTCCGGCGGAGCGGATTCCATGTGCATGATGGAGGTATTGGCAGCACTCCGGGATTCGTGGAAATTAGAACTTCTGGTGGTGCATGTGCATCATGGACTGCGCGGCGCGGAAGCGGACCGGGACGCGGCATTTGTGCAGGACGAGGCGGGAAAATTAGGAATCGGCTGCGTGGTGGAACGGAGAGATGTGCGGAGCGTGGCGGCAGAGAGAGGACTGTCACTGGAGGAAGCGGGACGGGACGTGCGGTATGAGATTCTGCGGGAGTATGCGGAGAAATGGATAAGCCAATATCCAGCTAAGATCGCCGTGGCCCACCACCAGGAAGATCAGGCAGAAACCATTCTCCACAACCTGTTTCGTGGAAGTGGTTTAAAGGGACTGGGGGGAATGTCTGCACGGCGCGGACAGATCATCCGGCCGCTTTTATGCCTGGAAAAAAAGGAGATTTTGGAGTATCTGGCGGAGCGGCACATCGCCTATTGCGAAGATTCTACCAACCAGGAAAATGAGTACACCAGAAACCGTCTGCGGAATGAACTGATCCCACAGATCCGCCGGGAGATTAATGACCGGGCTGTGGAGCATATCACGGAGGCGGGAGCGCGGCTGCGGCAGGCAGATGCGTACTTTGAGGAACTGGCGGAGAAGATCTGGAGAGAGTGCGGAGTTACGAAGAAGTGTGCCCCAGAAGAAGACATGACAGACCAGGCGGCTGGAACGAAACCGGGTGGAGAGCGCCGGGTGGAGACCACAGACGAGAACATTTATGGTATCAAACGGTCTGAACTCTTAAGAGATCCGCTCATCGTCCGCACCTACGTGATCCGTCACATGATCGCCCTGGCAAGTCAGTCCTTAAAAGATATCACTTCTGATCACATTGACCAGGTGGCAGCCCTTTTGGAGAAGGAAACGGGGAAACAGTTAAACCTTCCGTATGGGCTGACGGCGTGGACGGAATACGATTTTCTGTGGATTTCCAGGCAGAATCCATCTGATTGTGTGGACAACCAGTCATCTATTTCCCTTATAATGAAGAAAATTCCCTATGAAAAAGAGCAGGAAATTCCCCAAAATCGGTATACGAAATGGTTTGACTATGATAAAATAAAGGGTACGTTAACTGTCAGAACCCGCCAGACCGGAGATTATATCACTTTGAAGGATGGCAGAAAAAAGACGGTGAAGGCATATATGATCGATGAGAAAATCCCGCGGGACCAGAGGGATCAGATCACCCTTCTGGCAGAGGATCATCATGTGCTCTGGATCGTCGGGTGGCGGATCAGTGAGTATTATAAAGTGACAGAAGACACAGACTATGTATTAGAAGTACAAGCAGATGGAGGAAAAGAAAATGGCTGATAAGATTCGGGTTCTCCTTGGAGAGGAAGAAGTTAACAAAAGAATCAACGAAGTAGCAGAGCAGATCAACAAAGATTACGCAGGAAAAGATATTCACCTGATCTGTATTTTAAAGGGCGGCGTATTTTTCACCTGTGAACTGGCTAAGAGACTGACCGTTCCGGTATCCATGGATTTCATGTCCGTATCCAGCTACGGAGCAGGCACCGTATCCAGCGGCGTTGTAAAAATTATCAAGGACTTAGACGAGCCGTTAGAGGGCAAGGACGTTCTGATCGTGGAGGACATCATTGACTCTGGCAGAACTCTGGCATATCTGATCGAGATCTTAAAACAGAGAGGACCAAAGAGCATCCGCCTGTGCACTCTTCTTGACAAGCCGGAGCGCAGAGTGAAGAAACAGGTACATGTGGATTACACCTGCTTTACCATTCCGGATGAATT
>CAKRWX010000192.1 GCA_934418055.1 uncultured Lachnospiraceae bacterium | reverse complement strand
GATTCATTTTTAGACGATGCTGCGTATTCTTGTGCTAATTCATCAAGATTAATTTCTTCTCCAACCATTTTTTCTAATGATTTTTTAGCTATTTTATCATCATCAGAGAGTTTTCCGTTTTCTGTGTAATTTGCGACTAGGTTTTGTAGAGCTTGGCCGACTACTTCGTTTTTATCCAATTCCTGCGAAAGCCTGAATGCCATGGTTGGAAATGGCATGGGAATCGGTTTTGTACCTTCCTCGGTAGAAAAAACAGCGAACCATGAAGAAATCGTATATTATTCCATCAACAGCCCGGATGCGGTCCGGACACTGGCGGTTGGGTATCTGGAGAAAAACCTGTCCGCGGCCGCGCAGGGATTTGTGAAGATGGCGAAAAAATCAAATAAAACATTGGCATAGAAAGAAAGTCCAAAAGGTGAATGAGTGGCCATAACCTTTTGGGCTTTCTTTTTTGCTGCGATAAGTTTATGTTATAGGCACATTGTTTATAGATATTTCTCAAAAGAAACGCAATGTGCTAAGATGATGATAGTTAAAAGATACAAAAAAAGACAAAATTAATGAGAAAAAAGTACAAAACAAACAAAAGCCTGAACGGCAAAAAATAACATTAAGAAAAGAGAGGGATCGCTATGAAAAAAAGAAATCTGAAGGTAATGGCTATGATGGCAGCAGCAGTTCTTGCATTATCCGGATGTTCCGATGGTGGAAACACTGCAACTGAGGCACCGAAGTCAGACAGCAGCGCAGCTGCTACAGAAGCAGCCGCAGATACCAAGGCAGCAGATGACAGCGGAAAAGCAGCGGCTCCGGCAGATTACCCGACCAAATCCATTGACCTGGTTGTACCGTTTACCGCAGGCGGCAACGTAGACCTTTCCTGTCGAATCCTGGCTCAGGAGATGGAGAAAGAACTGGGACAGCCGGTCAGCGTTCTGAATAAAGAGGGCGGCGGCGCAGTTATTGGACAGACCTATGTAGCAAACTCCAAACCGGACGGCTACACACTTCTGGCTATGACTTCTTCTTATGTTACCAACGTTCTCAGCGGAACGACTACCTACGATATGGATTCCATCATCCCGGTTGCAGAGTACTGCTTCGACCCGGAGATCATCGTAGCATCCGCAGATTCCGGAATTGAGACCATCGACCAGTTCGTAGAAGAAGGAAAGAAGAGAGAGTTACTGAATACCACACCTGGTTTCTCTACTTCCCATCACATTGCAAGCCTGTTATTCTCCCAGAAGACTGGTGTTCAGTTTGAGTATATGCACACCAATGGCGCATCTGAGCAGACCGTACAGCTGGCAGGCGGACATGCAGAGGTTGGCTTTACCACCTACGCAGGCGCAGCTTCCCTGATCGATCAGGGCAAGATCAAGGTTCTGGCTATCTGTTCTGACGAGAGAAGTGAAAACCTTCCGGATGTTCCTACCTTAAAGGAAAGCGGCATTGACTTTACTTATGGTTCTTATAGAGGTCTTGGCGTTCCGGCCGGTACTCCGGATGAGATTGTTCAGTATCTGTCCGATACCATGGAATCCGTTATGAACTCTGATGAAGTAAAAGAGCAGTTCGCAAACAGCGGACTTCCGATCACCTATGCAAATTCAGCAGACTTCAAGGCTATGCTGGATGAGGATTATAAGAATATGGAATCCATTCAGGATCTTCTGCAGGAATAAAAGGAGGAATACACTGTGGGTAAAAAAGACTGTGGACTTGGAATTGGCGCGATCGTCTTAGGAATTGCAGCATTTGTATATTTTCAGGGCCTTCCTGGTGCTGCAGGATCGTACCCAAAGCTGGTCAGCGCGGCCATCGTGATTTTAGGTATCCTGATTCTGGCTGGTTCTTTTAAGGCTGTGCCGAAAAAAGAACCAGAGCAGCAGGATAAGAAAAAGATTTCCTATAAATCGGTTGCCCTGATCGTAGTATATCTGTTCGCATACTATTTCCTGTTCCAGTATGTGGGCTATGTAATCCCGACGTTCCTGATGATGTTAGCGACATCCGTAACGCTGGGATACCGGAACTGGAAGGTTCTGATTCCGACCGATCTGCTGATCAGCATCGGTTTGTATCTGGCATTTACACAGTTATTCCATGTAAGATTTATGGGCCTGTTTTTCTAAAAGCATGTGAGAAAGGAGTGGAGAGAAAATGTCCAGTATTTTCTTAGGATTTCAGACGGTAGCTTCGCCGATGGTGCTGCTGTTCCTGGTTCTGGGCTGTGTAGTCGGACTGGTGATCGGAGCTCTTCCGGGCCTGACCGGTAATATGGCGATTGCGCTGATGGTGCCGATGACCTTTGGCATGCAGCCGAGTGTGGGACTTGCCTTCCTGGCAGCAATCTACTGTTCTTCGATTTACGGCGGTTCTATTTCCGCAATTTTACTTGGTATCCCGGGAACCATCTCCAGTTTCGCGACAACGCTGGATGGTTATCCGCTGGCGAAACAGGGGCAGGCGGGCAAAGCCCTTGGAACTTCCACCATGGCCAGTGTCTTTGGCGGATTGTTCAGCGCCCTGGTGCTGATGTTTTTAACCCCGGTACTTGCGGATTTCGCGTTAAAGTTTGGTCCTGGTGAGTATTTCGCAATTTCCCTGTTAGGTATTGCCTGCATTACCAGCATCAGCGGCGACAACATTCCGAAAGGACTTCTTTCCGGTATGATCGGTCTTCTGATCGCAGTCATCGGTATGGATCCGCAGAATGGTACTCCGCGTCTGACCTTTGGAAGTGTGAACTTACTGAGCGGCATCAGCCTGGTTGCATCCCTGATCGGTCTGTTTGGTATCGTATCCGTTATGAAGACTGCAGAAGCCTGCAAGAACGTGAAAACGACAAACACTATGCCGGCAGTTGACAATGTCTGGATTGGCTGGAAGGAATGTGCTCGTCAGTTTCCGGTATGGCTGAGAGCTTCCGTGATCGGAACCATCGTCGGCATCATCCCGGGCGCAGGAACCAACGTAGCAACTTTCATGGCCTACGATATTGAGAAGAAACTGTCTGGTGATCCGGATTCCTTCGGACATGGCAACGTCAACGGTGTTGCGGCTCCTGAGGCAGCCAACAACGCAGTAACCGGTGGTTCCCTGGTACCGCTTCTGGCACTGGGTGTTCCTGGAAACTCCACTTCCGCATTGTTCCTTGGCGCAATTATGATTCATGGCATGAGAACCGGCCCGGTATTCTTTACTGAGCATCCGGATATCATTTATGGCCTGTTTATTTCCATCATCATTGCGAACATTATCATGGCTCCTCTTGGAATCTTCACCCTTCGTTATATGAAGACCATCCTTTCGGTTCCGGAGGAACTGCTGGCAGGAATCATCCTGGCATTCTGTGTAACTGGTGTATTCGCACTGGCCACCAACCCATTTGATGTGCTCGTGCTGATCGTATTTGGCCTGATTGGCTACTTCTGCTACAAATTCAAGATCCCGACCGCACCGATGATCGTGGCTATGGTGCTGGGATCCATGACGGAGAACAACTTAAGACAGGAGCTGATCGCAAGCAAGGGTTCCTGGAATTTCCTTTATACCCAGCCGCTTACCCTGACCATCGTAATCATTGCGCTGTTAAGCTTCTTCTTCCCGTTTATTGCAGCTCTGATTAAGAAAAGAACAAAGAAAGCGTAAAAGACGCCGTAGGAAATAACAAACGTACAGGAGGATTGTCAGATGAAAATTACAAAAGTAGATGTGTTTATGCTGGATGCCGGCTCCCAGAGATGGCAGAGAAAACCGATCGTGTGCCGTATTTATACCGATGAAGGCATTTACGGCGATGGAGAAGCCGGTATCGCATTCGGAATCGGAAGTACCGCGGCTTTCGGCATGGTAAAAGATCTGGCCGGCCTGATCGTGGGCATGGATCCGATGAATATTGAAGTAATCTGGAACAAGATGTTTAAGTCCAGCTTCTGGGGCATGGGCGGCGGCGCCATTGTATTTGCAGGCATCAGTGCAATCGATATTGCGCTGTGGGATATCAAGGGCAAGGCATTAAATGTTCCGTGTTATCAGTTAATGGGCGGCAAGTTCAGAAGCCAGATGCGTTCCTACGCTTCTCAGCTGCAGTTTGGCTGGTGCGACAAGATTGGACCTTACGGCAAACCGGAAGAGTATCGCATGATCGCAAAATATGCGCTGGATGACGGCTACGATGCCATCAAGATCGACTTTACCCAGATCGGACCGGATGGAACTCATCTGCCGAAGAGTGAGTGCGAGGGCATTCCGTCCAGAGCCTTCATGAAGATGGTAGAGGATCGTATGAAAGCGGTCCGTGACCTTGGATATGACTTTGACCTGATCGTGGAGAACCATTGTCGTACCGATGCAGTCAGCGCGGTTATGATCGGCGAGCTGTGTGACAAGTATAAAGTTATGGCTCTGGAGGAGCCGGTTATCCCGATGAACCCGATGATGCAGAAAGCGGTTCACGACAAGGTGAAAACTCCGATCGCCAGCGGCGAACGTCTCTATGGACGCTGGCATTACATGAACAACTTCGTGGAGAACAACGTACAGCTGTTACAGCCGGATATCTGTAACTGCGGCGGTCTTACTGAGTCCAAGAAGATCTGTGACATGGCACAGGTATTTGATGTAACGGTACAGGCTCACTGCGCAGGATCCCCGATTTCTACTGCAGCAGCACTCCATATCGAGGCAGCAATTCCGAACTTCTGCATCCATGAGCATCACTTCCGCAGCACTCAGCCGGATCTGACCAGACTGTGCAAGTACGATTACCAGCCGGTCAAGGGTATTTACACCGTTCCGGAGCTGCCGGGACTTGGTCAGGAAATGACCCAGGAAGCAATGGACAATGCACTGATGCATGTAACGGTTGACAGAAACGAAAAAGGGCTGTAACTCTCTCTTATATGTAACATATAGCAAAAACACGGCAGACTGTAAAAGGCAGGCTGCCGTGTTTTTGCCGTTCTTCGGGCTAATTCTAACGATTTTATGAAAATTATGGTGCGTGCCCTTGCTTGCCTTGCACCTGATGAAAATTAATGGTATACTGTCGTGGTAAATTACCCGTATTGCGGCCAGCAGGGCCGAAAGAACAATGAAATGCCCCGTTTTG
>CAKRWX010000191.1 GCA_934418055.1 uncultured Lachnospiraceae bacterium | reverse complement strand
CCAGACATTCCTATACTCCGGTGAAAAAGGGCATGAAGATTGCAGGAACCCGGATCATTCCACTGGTGATCGAAAAAGAAAAGATGGAAGAAGCGGAAAAGAAAGCAGGTCCGGCGCCGATCATGGAGGTTGTGCCATATCAGTTAAAGACGGTGGGTCTGATCACGACAGGAAATGAAGTGAAGAAAGGGATCATCAAGGATACATTTTCGGAAGTGGTCATAGAAAAATTAAAACAATATGGTATTGAAGTGGTGGAACACACCTATCCGGGAGATTCTGACGAAGCCATTTGCCGGGACATCGCCATGATGAGGGAAAAACAGGTGGATATGATCCTGTGTACCGGAGGCATGAGCGTGGATCCGGACGATAAGACGCCGGGAGCCATCAAGAAATCCGGGGCAGAGATCGTCACTTACGGCGCGCCGGTTCTGCCGGGAGCCATGTTTCTGTTGGGATATTTTGATGACGGAACGCCTGTGATGGGACTTCCTGGGTGTGTCATGTATGCAAAAAGCACGATTTTTGATATTATGCTGCCGAGAATTGCGGCTGGCATGAAGGTATCCAAAGAAGACATCTGGGTTCTTGGAAATGGAGGACTGTGTCTGGGCTGTGATCCGTGCAGATACCCGGACTGCTCTTTTGGAAAGGCATAAAGATGGAACAGACAGAAAAGTTTGGACAGAATAAAGTTTCCCTGGAAGAAGCCCTGGAGCGAATCCGTCAGGCCGTGAAGCCGTTGGAAACGGTCTGGTGCTCTCTGGATGAGGCCCACGGGGCGGTTCTTGCGGAAGCTGTCACCGCTGCCCAGGATCAGCCGCCATTTCCCAGATCGCCATTGGATGGCTATGCTTTAAAAGGCGAAGAGACAGCAGGGGCGACCAGGGAGCGGCCGGCGGTATTTTCCGTGGTTGGCAAGATCTGCGCCGGAGACCGGGCGGATGAAAAAATAGAGGCTGGAGAGGCAGTCCGGATCATGACCGGAGCCCAGATCCCGGAGGGAGCCAATGCGGTGGTGCGTCAGGAGAACACGGATCTTGGCGGGACGGTGGTCTCCATCTGGAAAGGGGTAAAACCGTATGAAAATTACTGCTTCCAGGGGGAAGATTACCGGGCGGGTGATGTCCTTTTAAAAGAAGGGACGAAGCTGGATTACATCGCTCTGGGAATCCTGGCAAGCTGCGGAAAGGCGCAGGTGAAAGTCCGAAGAAAGCCGCGGATCAGCCTGATCACCACGGGGAATGAACTGATCGCCCCAGGAGAAACGCTGACGAAAGGGAAGATTTACAATACCAATCTCTATCTGATTCAGGCGCGGCTGCAGGAATGGGGAGTCGCGTGCCGGGCGGTTTCTATGGAAGATGAGGCGGAACCGGTGGAAAAGACGATTTTATCGGAACTGGAGTGGGCGGACGGCGTGATCACCACAGGCGGCGTGTCTGTGGGGGAGAAAGACATTTTCAATGAGGTGCTTCCGGCGATCAGCGACCGGATCCTGTGGGAAGGTCTGGCCATGAAACCGGGATCTCCGTCGAAATGCGCCATGGTTCATGGAAAACCGGTGCTGGCGCTTTCCGGAAATCCATTTGCGGCAGCGGCGGTGCTGGAACTGGCCGGACGGGTGATGATCGGGGCGCTGCTGGGCAGTGAATGGCTGGAATGCCAGAGAGTTCACGGGCGGCTGGTCAACCTATTTCCAAAAAGATCCTCTCAGCGGCGGTTGATCCGTGGGCGACTGGAACAGGGCGATGTCTGGATTACTGATACTCACGGGTCCGGGCAGATCCGGTCGTTTCTGGGGTGTAACTGTATGGTGGATATTCCCGGAGGAACGGGGGAGCTGGGGGCAGGCGCGGAAGTAGCAGTGTGGCTGCTGTAAAATGGGCAGTGATAAAAACAGACGTGGCAGGAACAGGGACGAATAGAAAATGCCATGAAGAAATAGAGAAAACAGGAGATGAGTCTCATGGAAGCAAAGTTCAATCATTTTGACCATAATGGTAATGCTGTGATGGTGGATGTGTCCGACAAAGCGGTTACAGAGCGGACAGCGGTTGCCAGCGGAAAGATCCGGGTCAATGACGCGGTGATGCAGGCGATCTTACAGGGAACGGCGAAGAAGGGGGATGTGCTGGGTGTGGCGAGAGTGGCAGGGATCATGGCCACCAAACAGACCTCCAATCTGATTCCCATGTGCCATCTGCTGTGCCTGAATAAGAGCACCATAGATTTTGAGATTGAGGAAAAACACGGGCTGATCAAGGCCATCTGTACGGTGAAGGTGTCGGGAAAAACAGGCGTGGAAATGGAGGCGCTGATGGGCGTCAATGTCACGCTGCTGACGATTTACGATATGTGCAAGGCTATGGACCGGGCCATGGAGATCACGGATGTCCATCTGGAGCATAAAGAGGGTGGAAAATCCGGGATTTATGATCGGAGAGAGCGGAAGAAGCCGCTGGTGGTCAGTATCTGCGGATGCAAGAATTCCGGGAAAACGACATTTATTGAAAGATTGCTTCCGATTTTGGCTCAAAAGCAGGTGAAAACTGCGGTGGTGAAGCATGATGGCCACAGTTTTGAGCCGGATGTGGAGGGAACCGACAGCTACCGGATCAGAAAGGCCGGAGCCTGTGCAACGGCGGTGTTCTGCGATACCCACAGTATGGTGGTGAAACAGAAAGCCGGTACGGTGGAGGACATGCTGGAAGCGGTGGATGAAGCAGATCTGGTGCTGCTGGAGGGTGGAAAAAACTGGGATTTTCCGAAAATTGAGCTGGTGAGAAAAGGCAATTCAGAACGGCTGGCAGGAAATGGGCAGAATCTGCTGGCGGTGGCAACGGATATAGAAGGCTTTCAGGTAGAGAAAGCAGCATTGGGAACGTGTGGAACGGTTTCTGAAGATGGTTCAGCGGTTCCGGTGATTGCCTTAGACGATTACAAAAAAGCCGCAGATCTGATCCTGGAGCTTCTTGTTGGTGGTCAGGAGGCGCAGCCATGAGAGATCAGTGGAACCGGGAAATCGACTACCTGCGGATCTCCATCACGGATCGCTGTAACCTTCGGTGCCGATACTGTATGCCGGAAGAGGGCGTGACCTGGTTTGAACATTCCCAGATATTGACGTATGAGGAGATCATCCGGCTATGCGGGATTTTTTATGAACTGGGGATCCGCAAGGTGAAGGTGACCGGAGGCGAACCGCTGGTGCGAAAGGGCGTGCCGTGGCTGATCCGGGCATTGAAAGAGTCGTGTCATATGGAGCAGGTGACATTGACCACCAATGGGGTGCTGTTAAAGGAACAGATTGGCGGACTGGTGGAGGCTGGACTGGACGGTGTGAACATCAGCCTTGATACCCTGAACCGGGAAAAATTCCTGGAGATCACCAGAAGAGACCAGCTAGCGGAGGCATTAGAGGGACTTGAGGAGGCATTAAGGTATCCGGAGCTGAACGTCAAGATCAACTGTGTGCCTGCAGCATACAATCTGGATGAAGTGACCGCCATCGCAGGACTGGCAAAGGATGATCCTCTGACAGTGCGGTTCATCGAACTGATGCCCATCGGCCAGGGACGGAACAAGGATGGAATTTCGGAAGAGAAGATTCTGGGGCTGCTGGAGCAGAAGTATGGTGTTCTTTGCCCTTATGATGGAAACATGGGCAATGGGCCTGCCCATTATTATGAGCTTCCTGGATTTCGGGGAAAGATCGGCTTCATCAGCGCCATTTCCCATAAATTCTGTGGGGAGTGCAACCGGGTGCGGCTGACCTCGGACGGAGGATTTAAGACCTGTCTCCAGTATGGGGAGACTTTGGATTTGAGGAGTCTGCTGCGGAGCGGGGCGTCAGATACAGAGCTTCGGGAGCGGCTTGAGAAGGAAATCTTGAAAAAGCCTCAGTGCCATCATTTTGAGAAACAGGTAGAAAATATAGAAAAACAAACAATGTCAAAAATAGGAGGTTAGGTAAGATGGGAAAGGTAATGGCCATCTGTATCAGCGAGATCCGCGGCGTACAGAAGAAAAATGTCCATACAGCCCGGCTGATTGAAAACTGGGGTGTGGAGCATGACGCTCATGCGGGAAACTGGCACCGTCAGGTGTCCTTATTGTCCTACGAGACCATCCAGGACTTCAATCGCCAGGGCGCCGGTGTGATCGATGGTGCTTTTGGGGAAAATCTGGTGGTCAGTGGATATGATTTTACAAAAATGAAGATTGGAACCAGATTCCGCTGCGGCGATGTGGTTCTGGAACTGACCCAGATCGGCAAAGAGTGCCATAATGGGTGCGAGATTTTCAAAAAAATGGGCAAATGCATTATGCCGACCAACGGCGTATTTACGAAAGTAATCCACGGAGGCGTCATTTCTGAAGGGGATGCTTTTGAGGTGATCGGGAAAGGAGAGAGCTGATCCATATGTACCGAGTTGCAATTATCACCCTCAGCGATACCGCTTCCAAAGGAGAGCGGATCGACGAGAGCGGCAGAGTGATCGCTGAGATTGTCCTGAACGAGGGCTATGAAGTGGTATTTCAGAAGATTATCCCCGATGAGGGAGCGATGCTGGAAGCGTTGTTATGTGATCTTGCAGACAACAATGAGGCGGACCTGATCTTAACCACCGGCGGAACCGGATTTTCCAAACGGGACAACACGCCGGAGGCCACCAAACGGGTGATCGAGAGAGAAACACCGGGTATTTCCGAGGCTATGCGTTACTGTTCCTTACAGGTGACGCCGAGAGGTATGTTGTCCAGAGGAGTGTCAGGAATCCGCAAAGACGCGTTGATCGTCAATCTGCCTGGAAGTCCCAAGGCAGTGAGAGAATGTCTGGAGTATGCGATTGGAGCGCTGGGCCACGGCCTTGATATCTTGAAAGGCAGTGCCACCAACTGTGCTGCAAAATAGGAAAAATAACGGAAATGAACCGCTTAATGAGTTGGTGAGTGGAATATAAGAAAAGAACAAGAGAAGATTGGGTTATGAGAAAAACATGGAAAACGGGAATGGCGGCTGTGATGACAGCTGTGATGGTATCTGGAGTATTAGCAGGCTGCGGATCAGGAGCAGGACAGAAGACAGAAACGGTTGCAGCTGAGACGGCGCAGACCGGAGC
>CAKRWX010000190.1 GCA_934418055.1 uncultured Lachnospiraceae bacterium | reverse complement strand
TCTATAAGCTCTGCGTTATTTCCGATGTTATGTTCCATAACAACGCCGCTGATAGTGGTTGTACCGATGTCAATCCCAATGAGTTTCATAAATAGCTCCATTTACTGTTTTTTATTGTCTGTTTTGTATTTCTTCTATTATGAAAACCCCACGTTTTGTTGTCGAGATTTTCGCTTGAAAATCTCCATCAGAACATCCTTCCACAGGTATTTAACAGGATCACCACGATAAACAGAATGACTGGAAGTGGGATTCCTCCACCATTCCTCTGACGGGTACTGGTGGTTGTCCTTCTGGTTGTGGCATTTCCATTAACCACTTTTCCGTTGATCACCGTCTGAGTGCGTTCAGGATTCATCACCAATGTCTGGCTTTTCGTAGTTTTCCGGCTCTCGCCTCTGGCCATGGCCGCTACCTGACGGGCCTGTTCTGAACGGTCTTTGGCTGCTCCGTACACACTAGGATTGATGCTCCGCTGTCGGTTCGGCGAGACATTGGATACAGTCGCTCTTATAGGCTTCTGCTCTTTCTCCTCCTCCCATGGATCATGGAAAGAACAGTGCTCCTCTGAAGCCGGGTGACGCTCATTCAGATAGTAATCCGTCTCCCGGATATAGGGATTGCGGACAAACAACTTACAATTTCTGCAATAATGAGCAGATTTCATGATTTGATCACAGATCGGACAGATTCTTCGAACCATCACCGCACCTCGCTTTTCCTGATTGTTAATCTTATTTTAGCATAATCCATCATTTTTCTCCACTTGTAAGTGTAAAACCTGGTTCCCTTTATTTTTTCTTTTTAGGAGCAGGAATCTGCGCCAGAATAATCGCCGCAAACACCAGAAGACATCCAAACTGTTCCTTCACTGACAGCCGCTGGCCCAAAAGCACCCATCCGGCGATCAGGGAAAATACGGATTCCAGGCTTAATAACAGGGATGCCACCACCGGATTCATGTTTTTCTGTCCCACGATCTGAAGAGTGTAACCGGCTCCGCTTGATAAAATACCCGCATACAGCACAGGCGCCCATGCTGCGCACAGAGATGCCAGATTCGGCGTCTCCACCGCAAATGCCACAATCGTTCCCAGAATTCCCGCCACAAAGAACTGCACACAAGAGATCAACACTCCATCTGCCTTCGGGGAGAAATGGTCAATCACCAAAATATGGAAGGAAAATCCAATGGCACATAAAAATACATAGATATCACCCATGCCAATGGAAAATCCGTCTGTAATGCAGAGCAGATACATACCGATCACTGCCACCGCCACGCTGATCCAGATGGTCCAGGACACCCTTTTCTTCATAAAAATGCCAAGGATCGGCACGATCACAATATAGAGAGCTGTGATAAATCCAGCTTTTCCCACGGTTGTATACATAATACCAATCTGCTGTAAACTGCTGGAAATAAAGAGTGCCAGTCCACAGAAGATACCGCCTCTGATACCGGTCTGAAATTCTTTTTTCTTCTGCTCTTCACTTTTGTTCTCATCACCACCGTATCCCATTTTTTTCAAAAAGGCGATACACGGGATCAGCACCAGTCCGCCGATCAGATATCTGGCCCCGATAAAGGTAAACGGCCCTACATAGTCCATACCCACGCTCTGGGCCACAAATGCCACGCCCCAGATAAATGCCGCCAATACCAGTAAAAAACTGCTTTTCATTGTATTCTGTCTCATCCTCTGTCCCCGTTTCTTCTATAACTATAGTGTGATACGCCGTCTGTATTTAATCCTTTAACATATAACTCTTAAATCCACTGCTGTAATGCTCTGTTCCATCTGCCTCGATCCACATGGCCTCCACGCCATCCTGGGATTCGATCAGCTTCTTGCCATCTTCCAGCTCCATGTTAAATACCGCGGTTGCCAAAGCGTCCGCTGTTCCGGAATCCGCGCTTAAGATCGACACGGAAGAATACCGGTCCCATGGCTTTAACAGATCCGGATGAATGATATGGTGATAGTTCACCCCGTCCACGGTGTAATACCGCTGGTAAGTACCGCTGGTCACCAGAGACATTCCATCCAGTCCCAGGCGATGCAGATACCGCTCACTGGAGGAAGTGTCCGGGTTCTGAACGCCGACCACCCACTTTTCCCCATCTGGCTTCGTTCCGATACAGCGGATATTTCCGCCGACGCTGATCAGAGCATGTGTTAAGCCTGCTTCTTCCACCTTCCGGCTGGCCATCTCCGCCGCGTATCCTTTAGCGATGGCTCCCACATCCAGGCTCATATCCGGGTCTTCCAGGTAAACGGTCTTTTTCTCCGGATCAATGACCATTTTGGTAATGTCCATGTGTTTGGCGGCCTCCTCTAGTTCCTCCTGGGGCGGAAGTTCCGCCTGCTCCGGATTCGCAATACCAGCTTCCCGGTACTCATGCCAGATGGAAAGCACGCTTCCCATAGCCACGTTCATCTTCCCGTCCGTCAGCTTGTACATGTCCACCGCTTCCTCTAACATCTGAATGATCCGGTCATCCACTTCCACCGGTTCAACACCTGCATGGTCATTGATGGTCTTGATATTATTGACGCCCTCATAATCGTTATAAATATCATATAACTGATGATATTCCTTCAATTCATCATAAAATACATCCACATAGGACTGGAACGTCTCCTCGTCCTTGGCGTACCCGGTCACACTGGTCACCGTGTCAAATAATTCAAAAAACTGGGTATCATATTTGGTCAGCTTCTCCTCTTTCTGCCCAGAACAGCCGCTTAAACCGCAGACAACCGCCAGCAAAGCCAATGTCAGCCTATATTTTCTACTTTTCTTCACCAATTATTTCCTCTCTTATTGTCAATTTCAGGTTCCTATTCTACCACAGAACAAAAAAGGAATCAATCTGTGATCTTTCACATACAATTTTCTTAACATTCTCTAAAGTCTCTTGCCGACTTTTTTTCGTTGTGATATAATCCAAAAACGTTAAAAGAATTTTGCTCGTCAACCCCATTTTCTAATTTGGAAAGGTTGTGTTTTATGATAGAAAAATTAAAGCGTTACAGCCATATATGGATTTTGTCCTACGCCTTTATTTACCTTCCATGGTTTGCTTACCTGGAAAAAACGGTTACCAGAGATTATTACGTAATCCACACGGCGCTGGATGACCTGATCCCGTTTAGTGAGTATTTTATCGTTCCATACCTGCTGTGGTTTGTCTACGTGGCCGGAACAATCCTGTTTTTCTTCTTTAAGAACAAACAGACTTACTACCGTTTATGTATTTACCTGTTCACCGGCATGACCTTAAGCCTGGTGATCTGCACGATCTTCCCTAACGGAACCGATCTGCGGACGGTGGTTGATCCAAATAAAAATGTATTTTGTTGGCTGGTATCTGTCCTTCACAAGGCCGACACCAACACCAACATTTTCCCAAGCATCCACGTATTCAACTCCCTGGTGGTGCACATCACCATCTGTAAGAGTGAGGAATTAGGTAAGTTCCGATCAGTAAAGATCGCTTCTCTGATCCTTTGCGTCGCCATCTGCATGTCTACCATGGTGCTGAAACAGCATTCCGTTGTGGATGTGATGGGCGCAGCATTGATGGCTTACGGATTATATCCACTGGCTTACGGTACACTTCCTTCTCCACAGAGGCGGAAAGTCAAAGCCTGGGGCAACTAAAAATTGGAAAATAAAAACCAGAATGGATCCGCTTCACACGGCCAGTCCATTCTGGTTTTTCTTTTATCGCTTTTTAATTATCCTTCAAATCCAACACTTCTTAAAAATCTGCCGAAGGCTTCTCTTCCCTCTTTTGTGCACTTATAAACGCCGGCGTCCTCCAGCACCTGTTCAAAGACAAGTCCAACTTCTTTCTGGAGAATGTCCATCACATTGTCCTGGTCGATCTTGTCATACTTCGGAAGGAATTTCTCCACCCAGTCAGCGTGTTTGGCGATAGACTCCTCAGAACGGATGTCTTTGCCCTCCACGATGTAATCGGCCAGCAGATGCAGCTCTGCCTTCAGTCTGGACGGCAGAACTGCCAGTCCCATTACCTCGATCAGGCCGATGTTTTCCTTCTTAATATGATGCAGCTCCTGGTGCGGATGGTAAACGCCCAGCGGGAACTCTTCTGTGGTGATATTGTTCCGCAATACCAGATCCAGTTCAAACTTGTCGCCGTTCTTTCTGGCAATCGGCGTGATGGTGTTATGAGGCTCTCCGTCAGTCTCCGCGTAAATAAACGCATCCTCATCGGTATAACCTCTCCACACCTTCAAAACCTTATCTCCCAGCTCAATCAGACGGTCTGGATCTTCTGCCCGCAGACGAAGCACAGACATCGGCCAGTATACGATTCCGGCCTCCACATCCTCAAAGCCCTTCATGGTAAAATGCTGCTCGATCTGAGCCTTTGCCATAGCAAAAGTATAATGTCCGCCCTGGAAATGGTCATGACTCAAAATGGAACCGCCTACGATAGGCAGATCCGCATTGGAGCCCAGGAAATAATGGGGGAACAGCTTCACAAAGTCAAATAATTTCTGGAAGGTCTGTTTCTCGATCTTCATAGGCACATGCTGTCCGTTAAAGACGATGCAGTGCTCATTGTAATACACATATGGGGAATACTGGAAGCCCCACTGGCTGTTGTTCACCGTGATCGGAATGATCCGGTGGTTGTTGCGGGCCGGGTGATTGGCTCTGCCAGCGTAGCCGACATTCTCCATGCAGAGCAGGCATTTAGGGTAACCGCTCTGTTTTGCCAGTTTGGCAGCCGCAATGGCTTTCGGATCTTTCTCTGGTTTGGATAAGTTTACGGTGATGTCCAGATCCCCGAACTTGGTCTCCGCTTTCCACTTTAAGTCCTTGCAGACACGATATCTGCGGATATAGTTGGAATCCTGGCTTAATTTGTAGAAATAATCCGTAGCTTCCACCGGGGAATTCTCATAGTGGTGCCAGAACTTATCCACAACCTCGCTTGGACGCGGCATCAGGCAGTTCATCAGCCGGGTATCGAATAAATCCCGGTAAGTCACACTGTCCTCCGGCAGAACCCCTGTCTCATGGGCGTAATCCATCAGTTCTTTTAACACCTGTTCCAGACAGATGGTTTCTCCGAAAATATCCGTATCCTCATAATCATCCAGCTTCAGTACATCCAGGATCTGATTGGTGGCATAAATCCGGTCCACCTCTGTAATCAGTCCCGTATCCAATCC